>NZ_JBFTRC010000028.1:0-48859 GCF_056399325.1 Allobosea sp. 01N443 | reverse complement strand
GGGGCCAGGTCATTCGCGGCTTTGCCCCGACGACCGACATCGTCACCAATCCCAACATGCTCTACCTCGCGCTCGGCATCATTGGCGCGACGGTGATGCCGCATAACCTCTATCTGCATTCCGGCATCGTGCAGACCCGCGCCTATGGCGGCAGCCTGCCGGAGAAGCGCGAGGCGCTGAAATACGCGACACTGGATTCGACCGTCGCCTTGATGTTCGCACTGACTATCAACGCAGCGATCCTGATCCTCGCCGCCGCGACCTTCTACAAGACCGGTCAGAACACCGTCTCCGAACTCGGGCGCGCGCATGAACTGCTCGCCCCGCTGCTCGGCGCCTCGATCGCGCCATCGCTTTTCGCCATCGCGCTGCTCTGCTGCGGCCTGAACTCGACGGTGACCGCGACCATGGCGGGACAGATCGTCATGGAAGGCTTCATCGACATCAAGCTGCCGGCATGGCTGCGCCGCCTGGTCACGCGCCTGGTCGCCATCATCCCTGCCATCGTCGTGACGATCGTCTATGGCGAAGCGCAGACCGGCAAGCTGCTCATCCTCTCGCAGGTGATCCTGAGCTTCCAGCTGCCCTTCGCCATCGTGCCGCTCGTCATGTTCACGGCGTCGCGCAAGAAGATGGGCGAACTGGTCTCGCCGCGCTGGCTGACGGCGAGCGCCTTCGTCATCGCAGCGATCATCATCGCCCTGAACGTCAAGCTGATCTTCGACGTCGCCTTCGGCTGAACCGAGCGGACATCTACCGGTTCAGCCACCAGATCGAGATTGTCAGCACGGTCGCGAAGGACACCCAGGCGGCATAGGGCCAGAACAGGTTCGCCGCGAGACGATCGAGCGGAGCGAAGCGCTTGATCGTGATCAGGATCATCGCCAGCAGCGGCAGGATCACCAGGATCCCGGCGAGCGGACTCTGCATTCCGAAGAATCCGAATGACCACAGCACGTTCAGCAGAAGCTGGACATGATAGGCGATCAGCGCCCCGGACTTGCCGGGCGTCTCTGCCGGCAGTCGGAGGATGCGGTAGACGCTCAACGCCATGATCGCAAACAGCGCCGTCCAGACCGGCGCGAACAGCCAGTTCGGCGGGTTGAATGGCGGCTTGGCAAGCGTCGCATACCAGCCTGGGATTTGCGGAACGGTGGCCGCGCTGCCCAGCAGCGAGGCGGCGACCACCGGGACGATCGCAATCAGCAGATCGACCCAGATCGGCCTCGGCGAAGATCCGGCCTTGCTCGACAAAGTGCTCATGCCCCCAGCATGGGGTGCGTCTGCGGCATCGGCAAGCCGAGACCCTTGCGCCAACCCCCATGCCTGCGCCAGATGGACATTCCCGTTCCTCATGGAACCTTTCCGGAATCGCTCCATGACCAAGCGCCCGCTTCATCCCCGTTCGCTGGCCGCCCAGGCCATGGGCAAGATCGATCAGCTCACCAAGGGCGTCGTGACGCCGATCCATATCGCCACGACCTATATCCGCGACGAGGACAACGGCTACTCCTCCGGCTTCGTCTATGGACGCCCGGACAACGAGACGGTGCGCGAGGCGGAAACCGTGCTCGCGATGCTGGAAGAGGCGAAGGCGGGGGCATTGCTCTTCAGCTCGGGCATGGCGGCCGCCACGGCTGTCTTCCAGGCGCTCTCGCCGGGGGATCATGTCGTCGCCTCGAAGGTGATGTACTGGGCGCTTCGCTCCTGGCTGCTGACCGAGGCCACGCGCTGGGGCCTGAAGATCGAATTCGTCGAGACAGATGATCTCAACGCGCTGAAGGCCGCCGTAAAGCCAGGCGTCACCAAGCTGGTCTGGGCCGAGACGCCCTCGAACCCGCTCTGGACCATCACCGACATCGCCGGCGCCGCCGAGATCGCCCATGCGGCCGGTGCGAAGCTTGCGGTCGATTCGACCTGCGCGTCCCCGGTCCATACCCGGCCGCTTACGCTCGGTGCCGACATCGTCATGCACGCTGCCACCAAGGTGCTGAACGGCCATTCCGACGTCGTCGCCGGCGCCCTCTGCGCCCGCGAGGATGACGCCTTCTGGAACCGCGTGAAAACAGTCCGCAAGATGCAGGGCGGCGTTCTCGGCCCCTTCGAGGCCTATCTGCTGATGCGCGGCATGCGCACCCTTCACGTCCGCCAGGAACGCCAGACGGCCTCCGCCATGACGCTCGCCCAGAAGCTCTCCGCCCACCCGCTGGTGGCCCGCGTGCTCTATCCCGGCCTGCCACAGCATCCGGGCCATGACATCGCGGCGCGCCAGATGCAGAACGGCTTCGGCTATATGCTGTCGATCCAGGTCACCGGCGGCGAGAGGGCGGCGATCAAGGCGGCGGCGCATGTCGAGCTCTACAAGCGCGCCACCTCGCTGGGCGGCGTCGAGAGCCTGATCGAGCATCGCGCCTCGATCGAGGGCGCAGGCTCGCCCTGCCCGGTCGATCTACTGCGCCTCTCGACCGGCATCGAAGATGTCGAGGACCTCTACAACGACCTCGACCAGGCGCTGAAGGCCGGGCACGCCTAGCGCAGGGTCGCCCGTGCCATAGCCAGCAGGCGCACGTGCCCCCCTTTTCCACCGCCTTTGACCGGCAGCGGAAAGGGTCCCGAATTGCCGGTCGTTCCAGCAGCTTCAGGGCTGGAACAGGCCGCAGCCGTGGGAACGCATGCCGTCGCCCTGAATGGTGTCGTGGCTGCGCGCGCTTGCAGCGCACGAAGGGCATGGCCCGCCTCTTCCTCGGGCGTCCTGAAGCCATGGGAGCCAATCTCTGGGCCGTGTTCGGGTGCGGCCGCGAAACCTGAGCGCGCTGGTAGCCCGACCCGGTGCTTCCGAGCCCGCTGGGGGACAAGGCCCACGATCAATCCGGTGGATCGTCACAGGTCTGCAACAGACCATCGTTAGCTCTGCGCGGCATCAGCGAGGAGATGACGCTCATGACCGGCCAAGCCTTCGAAACGAATCGCCGCACGCTTCTGCTCGGCCTTGGCGCCGCAGCGCTGATACCGCAGCCGATGCCTGCCGCCGCGCGCAGCCTGCCGGCATTTCCGACCGTCAATCCCGGAACGGACACGAGCTACTGGAACATCGTGCGCGGCCTCTACAGCGTCACGCCCGACATGGTGAATCTCGAGAACGGCTATTGGGGCATCATGGCCGAGCCGGTGAAGGCCGAGTACAAGCGCCTGACCGACTTCGTGAACTTCGAGAACACGGTCTATGCCCGCAGCAGGATCGGCGCCGATCTCGACAATGTCCGCACCCCACTCGCCGCATTCCTCGGCGTTGCGCGCGAGGAGATCGCGCTGACGCGGGGCGCAACCGAGGCGCTGCAGGCGCTGATCTCCGGCTACAACAAGCTCAAGCCCGGCGACACCGTGCTCTATGCCGATCTCGACTACGATTCGATGCAGTATGCGATGAACTGGCTGAAGGCTCGGCGCGGTGTCGATGTCGTCAGGTTCGACATCCCGGAGCCCGCCACGCGCCAGGCCGTGCTCGACGCCTATGACGCAGCGCTCAAGGCCAATCCCAGGACGAAGCTTCTCCTGCTGACCCATATCAGCCATCGCACCGGGCTGATGATGCCGGTCAAGGAACTGGCCGCGATGGCCAAGGCGCGCGGTGCCGATGTCATCCTCGACGCGGCCCATAGCTGGGGCCAGGTTGCCTTTCAGGCCCGGGATCTCGGCGTCGATTTCATCGGCTTCAACCTGCACAAATGGATCGGCGCGCCGCTCGGTGTCGGCCTGCTCTACATTGCTAAGGACCGGCTCGGCGATATCGACCCCTATATGGCCGACGAGGATTTCAAGGCCGACGATGTCCGCTCGCGGATCCATACCGGCACGCCGAACTTCGCAGCGCAGCTCGCGGTCCCTGCCGCACTCGCCCTGCATCAGGAGATCGGCCCGGAGGCCAAGGAGGCGCGCTACCGCCACCTGCGCAATCACTGGGTCGCCAAGGCACGCGAACTCAAGGGCGTCGAGATCCAGACCCCGGACGATCCCGGCATGGTGGCCGGCATCACCTCGTTCGCCCTGGCCGGCAAGCGCAGCCCTGCGGAGACCAATGCGATCGTTGCGGAGCTGCGCGACAAGCACAAGGTGATGACCGTTCGCCGCGGCGGCGTCGCCAAGGGCAACACGATCCGGATCTCGCCGGCCCCCTACATCATGGAGGCGGATCTCGATCGCTTCGTCGAGGCCCTGGCGATCGTCTCCGGCAATCGCGCGGGATAAGCCAGCTCGTCGGCCCGCGCGAGCGCAGAGCTCGGCCGCGCCACATCCTCAAGAGGCAACAACGGGGATGAGGCGCGTCGCCGATCCCCGTCCTGTCTTCTCCCTCTCCTCGGAGAGGGAGAATCTCAGGCCTTCGCGACCTTCTGATAGTCCTTGACGTCGGAGAAGGTGATCTCCGGGACGCGCTCCGCATCGTATTTCAGCGTGAACTGGGACGAGGCCATGAAGACCGGGTCGCCGTCGAGATCGTCCGCCATCGAAGACGGCTTCAGCGCGACGAATTTTGCGAGCGCCGCCTGATCGGCCGAGGAGACCCAGCGCGCGATCGCKAACTGGCACGGCTCGAAATCGACGGGCAGCGAATACTCGACATCCATGCGCTCCTTCAGCACGTCGAGCTGCAATGCGCCGACCACGCCGACGATCGCCGGCGCGCCGTCATGCGGCAGGAAGAGCTGGACGACCCCCTCCTCCGCCATTTGCTGCAGGGCCTCGCGCAGCTTCTTCGCCTTCATCGCGTCCTTGAGCTTGACGCGGCGCAGGATTTCCGGCGCGAAGCTCGGCACGCCCTTGAAGACGATGTCCTCGCCCTCGGTGAGCGTATCGCCGATGCGCAAGGTACCGTGGTTCGGCAAGCCGACGATGTCGCCGGCAAAGGCCTCTTCGGCAATCGAGCGGTCTCGCGCAAAGAAGAACTGCGGCGCGTTCAGCGGCATCGGCTTGCCGGTGCGAACCAGCTTCGCCTTCATGCCGCGCGAAAGCTTGCCCGAGCAGACGCGCATGAAGGCGATGCGGTCGCGATGGTTCGGATCCATGTTCGCCTGGATCTTGAAGACGAAGCCGGTCATCTTCGGCTCTTCCGCCTCGACCGCGCGTTTGTCCGCGACCTGGGCGCGTGGGCTCGGAGCGTGCCGGCCGAGCGCGTCGATCAGGTCGCGCACACCATAGTCACGCAGCGCCGCGCCGAAATAGACCGGCGTCAGATGGCCCTCGCGAAAGGACTCCAGGTCGAACGGCTTCAGGCCCTCGCGCGCCAGGAAAACCTCCTCCCGCCAGGTCTCGGCAAGGCCGTTCGGCAGGAGCTCGTCGAAGAGCGGATCGTCCTCGCCCGCAACGGGGGTTCCCGCGTCGCTCTCGTCGCCCTTCTGGTTGCGACGGAAGGTATTCGAGGCGAAATCGAGTGTCCCGACGAAGTCGCGCCCGCGCCCGACCGGCCAGGTCATCGGCGCGACGTCGAGCGCCAGCGTCGTCTCGATCTCGTTGATCAGGTCGAAAGGATCGCGCGTCTCGCGATCGACCTTGTTGATGAAGGTCACGATCGGGATGTCGCGCAACCGGCAGACCTCGAACAGCTTCTTGGTCCGCGCCTCGATACCCTTGGCGGCGTCGATCACCATCACCGCGGAGTCGACCGCCGTCAGCGTGCGATAGGTGTCTTCCGAGAAGTCCTCGTGGCCCGGCGTGTCGAGCAGATTGAAGACGTGCCCGCCATACTCGAAGGTCATCACCGAGGTGACGACCGAGATGCCGCGCTGACGCTCGATCTTCATCCAGTCGGATGATGTCTGGCGGCGGCCCGCCTTGGCGCGCACTTCGCCCGCGAGCTGAATCGCGCCGCCGAAATAGAGCAGCTTCTCGGTCAGCGTCGTCTTGCCGGCGTCCGGGTGCGAGATGATGGCGAAGGTACGCCGGCGCGCATGCGGCGCGACGGCGGTCGCCGGGGCATCAAGGATGGAAATATCGGTCATGCCGGTGTGAAGACAGGAAGGGCGCCCGCTGTCAATGATCCGCAACGCGACTTCGACGTCAGCCGCGCCACCTGATGGGCCCGCAGATCACCATGGATTAACCATTCGCAGCCATCATCCGGCGCCGCGATCACATCTGCGCCAGCTGCGGCCGGCGCTTCAACCCACGAGCGGATGGCGTCCCTGCGCAAGATTTCCAGCCAGATCTTCGGAGCCGTCCTGCTTCTCGCCGTCACTGCCGCCCTGGCAACCATCCTCGGGGTCCAGGCGCTTGGCCGCTACGCGGCGATGACGGACGAGATGCAGCTCGCATCGCGCCGCGTGTTGATGGCCGAACGGATCAACGGGTTGGTCAACGCCGTCGTGATGGAAACGCGCGGGCTCTATATGAGCCGCGATTCCGCCGATGCCGAGCGCTTCGCCCAGCCACTCCTGGATGATCTTGCCCAGATCCATGAGGTCATGGACGATTGGCGCCCTCTCGTTCAGGCAGAGGACGGCGCAGCCTTTGCCGCTGTCTCCGACCAGATCGAGCAATTCATCCGCTTCCGGCGGGAGACGGTTCGGCTCGCACGCATCGAGGGCCCCTCCGCAGCAAACAGGCACGGCAACAACGAGGTCAACCGGGCGAACCGCAAGGCACTGAACGAAGCGTTGAAACACATCGCGGTTCTCAACGACGTCAACAGCCGCATCATCGATTCCCGCCTCGACGCGCTGCAGGACAGCAGCGCGAGGCGGCAGACGCTGATCGGCGCTCTGATGATCGCGGCCGGTCTCGCTCTCGCGCTCTGGATCGTGCATCGGCGCGTTTCACAGCCGCTCAGGCGGTTGGCGGCAACGATGCGCCGCTTGGCACAGTCGGAACCGGTCGCCGAAATTCCTCTGTCGGCACGCCCGGACGAGATCGGCGATATGGCCCGCTCGGTCGTCGTCTTTCGCGACAACGCCATGGCGCGCGCCGAGCTCGAAGGCACCGCCCGGGTGACCGAGACCGCCCGTGCCGAGCGTCAGATCAGGATTGACACGCTCATCCGCAGCTTCGATGCCAGGATCGACGCCGTGCTGAAGACGGTGAGATCCGGTTCGAGCCAGATGGAGAGCACGGCCCGGACGTTGAGCGATGCAGCGACAGCGGCAACCTCGCAGGCCGAAGACGCTCGCGCTGCCTGCCTTGATGCCGCCGACAGCGTTCGGAATGTTGCCGCGGCTTCGGAACAGCTCTCCGGCTCGATCGCCGAGATCACGGGGCGGGTCGCCAAGGCCAATGGCGTCGTCGGCAATGCCGCGCGCGATGCCACCAGCGCGAGCGCGAATGTCGCCAACCTGACCTATGCCGCCGAAGAGATCGGCAAGATCGTCTCGATGATCCGCGACATCGCTGCCCAGACCAATCTCCTCGCCCTCAACGCCTCGATCGAGGCTGCACGTGCCGGCGAGGCCGGGCGCGGCTTCAGCATCGTCGCTGGCGAGGTGAAGACCCTGGCGAGCCGAACGTCCCAAGCGACGGATGAGATCGCCGCCCAGATCGCGGCCTTCGAAACCGAGACACGCGGCGTAGTCGCCGCAATCGAAGCGATCGCGGCGGTGATGGCCGACGTGGCCCAGCACACCGTGGCGATTGCAGGGGCGACTGAGCAGCAGATGCAGGCAACGGCGCAGATCGCCCGCAATGCGCAGGCAACGTCGGATGGCACCGTCCGCGTCTCGCGCAAGATGGAGGGGGTCACCGCCGCATCCGAGGAGACCATGCTTTCGGCAAGTCAGGTTCTGAAGACAGCCGAAAGCCTGAGTCGTGAGGCGGAGACTCTGCGGGGTGCCGTCGAGACCTTCTTCTCTGACGTCAAGGCGGCCTGAGGCCGGCTCAGGTCTTCAGGCGATATCCGGTCCGGAAGATCCAGCCGACAGTCGCAATGCAGGCGGCGAGGAAGACCAGCGTCATTCCCAGGCTGACGACGATGCCGACCTCGGAAACGCCGAAGAAGCTCCAGCGGAAACCGCTGATCAGGTAGACGACCGGGTTGAACAGCGCCACCGTCCGCCAGAATCCCGGCAGCATGTCGATCGAGTAGAACGACCCGCCGAGGAAGGTCAGTGGCGTCACCACGAGCAGCGGGATCACCTGCAGTTTCTCGAAACCGTCGGCCCAGATGCCGATGATGAAACCGAACAGGCTGAAGGTCATCGCGGTCAGGAACAGGAAAAGCAGCATCCAGACCGGATGCTCGACCCTGAGCGGCACGAAGGCCGTCGCCGTCAGCAGGATGATCAGGCCGAGAAAGATCGATTTCGTGGCCGCCGCGCCGACATAGGCGATGACCGCCTCCCACCATGCCACGGGCGCCGAGAGCAGTTCGTAGATCGTGCCGGTGAATTTCGGAAAATAGATCGCGAAGGAGGCGTTGGCGATGCTCTGCGTCAGCAGCGAGAGCATGATCAGGCCAGGCACGATGAAGGAGCCATAAGCGACGCCGTCGATCGCCTGCATGCGCGAACCGATCGCGGCACCGAAGACGATGAAATAGAGCGAGGTCGAGATCACCGGCGAGACGATGCTCTGCAGTGGCGTACGCCAGGTGCGCGCCATCTCGAAGCGATAGATCGCGCGCATCGCGTGGAGATTGATAGCCATGATCAGTGCCGCTCCCTCACCAGGCTCACGAAGATGTCTTCCAGCGAGCTCTGGCTGGTGCGCAGATCCCTGAAGCGGATGCCTGCGGTCGCGAGATCCTGCAGGAGCGCGGTGATGCCGGTCCGCTCCGCCTTGGTGTCATAGGTATAGACCAGTTCCTCCCCCTCGGCCGCGAGCGCCAGATCATAGGCTGCAAGCCCCACCGGCAACGCGGCAAGCGGCTCCTGCAGGGAGAGCGAAAGCTGCTTCTTGCCGAGCTTGCGCATCAGCTCGGCCTTGTCCTCGACCAGGATGATCTCGCCCTTGCTGATCACGCCGATCCGGTCGGCCATCTCCTCGGCCTCCTCGATGTAATGCGTGGTCAGGATGATGGTGACGCCGTCGTCCCTGAGGCGCCGGACGAGCTTCCACATGTCCTGGCGGAGCTCGACATCGACGCCGGCCGTCGGCTCGTCGAGGAACAGGATCTGGGGTTCATGCGCCAGCGCCTTGGCGATCAGCACACGCCGCTTCATACCGCCCGAGAGCGTCATGATCCGGTTGTCGCGCTTGTCCCAGAGCGAGAGATCCTTGAGCACGCGCTCGACATGGGCCGGGTTCCGCGGCAGGCCGAACAGCCCCCGGCTGAAGCTGACCGTCGCCGAGACGGTCTCAAAGGCGTCCGTGGTCAGCTCCTGCGGCACCAGCCCGATGCGCGCGCGCGCGGCCCGATAGTCCTTGATGATGTCATGACCATCGGCGAGCACGCTGCCGGAGGTCGGGTTCACCAGTCCGCAGATGATGCTGATCAACGTCGTCTTGCCGGCACCGTTGGGTCCGAGCAGGGCGAAGATCTCGCCGCGGCGGATTTCCAGATCGACCGATTTCAGTGCGCTGAAGCCGGACGCGTAGGTCTTGGACAGGTTGGAAACGCGGATGATGGACATGGCCACGATATAGGGGAAGCGACGGAGGGATGCGACCGCGCCGCCATGCGCCGCGAGCACGTCAGCAGATCATATGACGACTGACTGATTTCGTCAGCAGTAAAATGCCAATGGCCGGGACAAGCCCGGCCATCCCCAATCCTCGCTGGCCCTTCGTCTCAGCGCATGAAGAACCAGAGCAGGATGATGACGGGAATCGGCACGCCAAGCAGCCAAAGTGCAATCGAACGCATTGGGACAGCCCCTTATGAATGATCGTGCTGGAGCAACGTCCTGAGGCTGCCCAAGGTTCCGGCCGCTCCCTCCTCGCTTCCTCGGGCGCAGCCTCACGAAAACAGCGTCGCGCTTCCATGCCAGAGCGGACGATAGCCATGCGCGAGGGCCGCGATGGTCGCAGGCGGCGTCAGTACCAGGACGGTCCCGGGCGCCCGCCGCCGTCGCTCGATATATCCGTTGGGAGACCAGAGCAGCGCGGCCTCACCGCGCAAGGCCAGCCACTCGCCGGCCCCAGCCTCGATCATGGTTCCGTCCGGCAATCGATCGGCCTGAAGCCGGTGCTTCTGCTTGGCTCGTCCGATCCGGCGCTCGCCATCCAGAATCCGGTCGATCTCGGGAAAGAGCGGCTCGGACATGAGGCCGAGGCCTCGGACCAGCGCCGCACGGTAGCCGAGCGCATCCGCCCGCCGGCACTCCATGCAGGGCCGGTGCCCGGCCGCAAGCGCCGTCACCTCGTCGCAAAAGAACAGCTCGGTGTAACCCTTGCCCCAGACCTGTCGCCGTCGCCCCTTGAAGGAGAGCACGCAACAGATCCACTGCCGCGTGGCGTGCGACCGGATCGGCGCGGCCTGCGTGTGCGGATCGTGAAACCGGCCGCCGCGATTGCCGAACACCAGGCCACGCGCAGGGTCGCGGGCGAGCGAGCCGTCGGGCCTTACACGGTTGGGCAGGGGCATGGCTGGCTCCTGGGTTCTCTCTTCAGAACTTGGCACATCATGCTGCCGGATCCTGTCGGCAGCATTCTTCCCTCCCTGCTTGCGGCACCATGCCCATCTGGCCGGGCACGCGACTTTGCGGCAGTCTTGCCTCTATCGGGAGCGGTCGAACGGGCGTCGGGGCGACATGATCGAGCACCAGAAGGGCGGCCTCGTACCGCACCCCGACCGCGAGGTCATTCTCGCCGAGGTCCACGCCCGCCCCTTCGCGCCGATCGAGACCCCGCGCCGCCTGCTGCATTTCGCCTTCCTGACCGATGCGGCTCAAGCGGCGGCAGACCGCGACGCCTTGGCTCGATTTTGTTCCGAGCGCGGTGTGACGCCCCTGGCCGAAGGCGCCAAGCATCACCGCGCCCGCCTCGCGGAGATTGGCCTGCGCTGGGAACAGCATAGCGAGTTCACGACCTATAGCTGGGAATTGCCATCGCCCGAACGCTCCGCCTTCGTTCCGACGGCAATCGATCTGCAGCATCCCATGCACGAGTTGCCGCAGCCCGGCCCGCACCTCGTCTCGATCGACCTCCATCTCCTGCCCGCGATCGGGGCTGGGGAGCTGGATGCGATCTTCGATCCTGCGAGCCTCGCCGCATCGCTCGTCGATAATGCAAGCGCCGTTGCGGCAACCGATTTCCGGGTCAGTGCCGGCGGGTTCGTCCGCATCCTCCTGCTTGACCGCGAACTGACATCGTCCCGTTCGGGGGCCCTGCCCCAGAGGCTTCTGGAGATCGAAACCTATCGGACATTGGCTCTGCTCGGCCTGCCGGAGGCGCAGCGCATCGGCCCATCGGTGCGTGCCACGGAGGAAACGCTGGTGCGCATTGCCTCGACGATGACGGCGACGGAGGGCCTTGTCTCCGACAATGCGCTGCTCGACGAGATGACCGCGCTCGCCGCGCGTCTCGAATCCGAGGCGGCGTCCACGAACTATCGCTTCGGTGCGAGTCGCGCCTATGACAACATCGTCCAGCAGCGCCTGATCGCGATCGGCGAAACGCCGCATGCCGGCTGGCCGACGCTCGCAGCCTTCCTGTCCCGGCGGATGGCGCCGGCGATGCGCACCTGCCAGATGCTGCAGGAGCGCCAGACCGACCTGTCGCGCAAACTCGCGCGCGCCGCCAATCTGCTACGCACCCGCGTCGATGTCGCACTCGAGCAGCAGAACCGCGACCTGCTGGCGGCCATGAACGAGCGCACCCGCCTCCAGCTGCGGCTGCAGCAGACGGTCGAGGGCCTCTCGGTCGCGGCGATCGGCTATTACGTCGTCAGCCTCTTCGGTTACCTCGCCAAGGGCGCGAAGGATGCCGGCTTCCTGCCCATCGACGTCGGCATGGCGACAGCGCTCTTCGTACCCATCGCCCTCATCGGGGTCTGGGCGGCGGTCCGACGCATCCGGCGCGGGCATAGCGAAGAGAGCTGAGCACGGGCCGTGCCGGTCCTGACATCTACTGACATCAAGTACCGTCACAACTCCCGCCATCGCCGCGACGACGCACCCTATCGGGAGCGCCGTCCTCATGATGGAGAGAGCCATGCTGACCTTCTACCACGCCCCGCAATCGCGTTCCTTCGGCGTGCTCTGGCTTCTGGAAGAACTCGGGCAGCCCTACCGGATGGAGATGATCGATATTCGCGCCAAGAGCGGTGCCCCCGAGGACTACCGCGCCATCCAGCCGCACAAGAAGGTACCCGCCGTCATCCATGACGGTATCATCGTCACCGAGCGTGCCGCGATCTGCATCTACCTCGCCGACGCCTTCCCCCAGGCGGGTCTCGCGCCTGCGCTGAGTGATCCCGCGCGAGCCCCCTATCTGACGGCCCTCGTCTATACCGACGCAGTACTCGACCCGATCATCGCGACCAGGGCGACCAATATCGATTACGTCCCGCAGCATTTCTCCTTCGGGTCGCACGAGGACACCGTTGCCTATCTGGAGAAGCGCCTCGGCAATCAAGATTTCGCGGCCGGCGACCGCTTCACCGCCGCCGACACCCAGCTCGGCAGCGGCATCCATTTCGGCATGAACATTATCGGCGCGCTGCCGCGCCTGCCTGTCTTCGAGGCCTATCTCGCTCGCGTATTCTCGCGGCCGGCGTTGCAGCGCACCCTCGACAAGGATGGTGTCCTTGAAGAAGGGCAGGTCGCCTGAGCGCAGGTCTCGAGGATCGGTCGATCTTGCATGCCCCGGCGACCGCCATGCCCGCCAGAACCGGCGGGGAACAGGGCATGCGAGATCCGCGAGACTTGTCCCCAAGGCCTCAGCATCTTCTTAAGGTTACGGTTAGGTAAGGTCGCTGACGTAAGGCATTTGAAGTATTTTCAGCCGCATTCAGGGCCCGTCAAGAACGCGGACAAATGCTGCCCCGATGAATTCCTACATACCCCTGATTCTGTTTACCGTGCTGACCAACGCAGCCGCGCAACTGATGCTGAAACGGGGCATGACCGGCATCGGTAACCTCGATATCGCGAATGACGGACTGATCTGGACCGTATTTCGGGTCGTCTTCAACCCCTTCGTCTTCGCCGGCCTCTGCACCTTCGTGGTCAGCATGGCCTCGCATCTGATCGTATTGTCCAAGGTACAGATCAGTTACGCCTACCCGTTCCTGAGCCTCGCTTACGTCGTGGTCGCGGTCTACGCCTACTTCGTCTTCCAGGAAGACCTGAGCCCTGCCCGCATCGCCGGCATTGGCTTCATCGTCGTTGGCACCATCTTCATCGCACAGAGCTGAGTCATGATGGACCTGATCGCACGCTTCATTCTCCGCCTCGGCATCCTGTTCGAACCGCCCGAGAACAGACCCGCCTTGCGCCCGGTGCCCGTGCCCGTGCCGGTCCGTGACCGGCGCCCTCGCCTTCCCGACACGTCGCGCTGACGCATCTCATCATCGAACCAGCGGCAAACTCAGCATGAAACACATCATTATCGGCGGAGACGGCTTCGTCGGCTCGCATCTCGCGGCGGACCTCGCCGCCATGGGCGAGGAGGTGCTGGTCGCGGATATCCAGAAGAGCGCTCACGCCCATTACGCGGCGGTCCCCTTCCAGACGATCGACGTAACCAGAGCCGAGAGCGTGGAGAGCATCCCGCTCGGCCAGGATGATCTCGTCTACAATCTCTCGGCCAAGATGCTCTCGCCGATCGTGACCCGTCGGGAACGCCACGATTTCTTCTGGCCGGTGAACTATCACGGCACCGCCAACATCCTGAACTGGATGGAGAAGCGCGGCGCCAACAAGCTCGTCCACTTCACCACGGACATGATCTACGGCCACTCCATCACCGTGCCGCAGGACGAGACCCATCCGGCAAGACCCCTCGGCGAATATGGCGAGAGCAAGCTCGCCACCGAGACCCTGGCGCAGACCTATCGCGACAAGGGTTTTCGGATCCCGATCTTCCGGCCGCGCCTGATCATCGGCCCGGGCCGCCTCGGCATCCTCGTCAAGCTCTTCCGCCTGATCGACATGAACCTCCCGGTGCCGATGATCGGCGGCGGCGGCAATCCCTACCAGTTCATCTCGGTGTTCGACTGCGCCAGCGCCTGCACCGCAGCCTGGAAGGCCGACTTCCCCAACAGCGCCTATAATCTCGGCTCGGACGATCCGCCGCCGGTGAAGAAGCTGCTGGGCGACCTGATCAGGCATGCCGGCTCGAAATCGATCCTGCTGCCGACGCCTGCACCATTGGTCAAGTTCGCCTTGAACACGCTTGACGCGATCAATCTGCCGATCATGGACCCGGAACAGTACATGATCGCCGACGAGATCTGCATTCTCGACACCAGCAAGGCCAAGCGCGAGCTCGGCTGGACCCCGAAATACCGCGACGAGGACATGCTGCTCGCCGCCTATACCGAATATCGCAAGAGCAAGGGCGAGCAGAGGAGCAAGGCCGCATGAGCATGCCAGCTTTCAGGAACGACGATTCCCCAGCCCGCCCGAAGCTGATCAGCGTCGAGGAGGCCAAACAGCTCGACGCCGCACAGGTGAAGGAGCTCTTTGCCAACCACATCAACCCCGGACAGCTGCATTTCCTCAAGCTGCTCGGCTTCGACAAGATCATCGTCGATCGTGCCGAGGGCATGCATTACATCACCCGGGACGGACGCAAGATCCTCGATTTCTTCGGCGGGTTCTGCTCGGTCGCCTTCGGCCATAACCACCCGCGCATCATCGCCGCCCGGCAGAAGTTCCAGGACGAGAACCGCCACGAGATCTGCATGGCGTTCATGTCGCAATATGCGGCCGCCCTGGCCCGGAATCTCGCCACGATCTCGCCCGGCGATCTCGACATGGTCTTTCTCGGCTCGACCGGCTCGGAAGCCATGGAAGCTGCGCTGAAGGTCGCCGAGCAGGTTCAGGGCCCGGGCAAGTCGAAGATCCTGCATGCCGCGAATTCGTTCCACGGCAAGACCAAGGGCGTGCTCTCGGTCACGGATTCGACGCTCTACCAGTCCCAGTTCAAGCTCGTCGAAAACCGGGTCAAGGTGCCGTTCGGCAATATCGAGGCCGTGCGCCTAGCGCTCGAATCCGATCCGGCGATCGGCATCGTCGTGATGGAGACGATCCAGGGTGGCGGCGGCATCGTCGAAGCCCCCGAAGGCTTCTGGCGCGACTTGCGCGCGCTCTGCGACAAGCACGGCGTCCTCTGGATTGCCGACGAAGTGCAGTGCGGGCTCGGCCGCACCGGCCAGTTCTTCGCCTTCGAGCGTGACGGCGTCGTGCCCGACGTCACCGCACTCGCCAAGGCTCTCGGCGGCTCCAAGGCTGCGATGGGTGCGATGATCGCCCGGCGCGAACTCTACATGAAGGCCTATGGCAAGCCGAAAACCGCATTGATCCATGCCCAGGCCACCTTTGGGGGCATGGGCGAGGCCTGCGTCAGCGCGATCGAGGCCCTCAACGTGCTCTATGAGGAAGACCTCATGGGCAACGCCAAGCGCCAGGGCGACTACCTGATCGAGAGGCTGAACACCCTTCGCGCCAAGCACCCGACGCTGCTCAAGGAGATCCGCGGCCGTGGCCTGATGATCGGCGTCGAGTTCCAGGACATCAGCGAGGCCATGCCTTTCGGCGTCAAGCACATGGTCGCGCTGCTCGACGACAAGCTGAAGGGTTCGCTCTGCGGCTTTGTCGGCGCGCTGCTCCTGAAGGATTACGACGTGCTCGTCGCCTTCACCGAATACAACCGCAACGTCATCCGCCTCGAACCGCCGCTGATCGTGACGCGCGAGCAATGCGACCAGTTCATCGAGGCACTCGACGACCTGCTCTCGCGCGGCATCACGCGGATCGTCACCGATTATCTGCGCAAGGTTGCGACCGCGAAGAACTGAGCTCCCTGCCCAGGCAGCTTCCCCAGGGTCGGCATGCGCCGGCCCTTTTGCGTCGCAGCGCCTGCTGACAGAAATCCGTGGCCGCTCGTGCAGAACTCTCCCTTCCGCAGCATCAATCCGGTGAGCCATGTTGAGCCATCTCTCCTTCGGCGTGTCCGATCTCCCACGGGCGATTGCCTTCTATGATGCTGCACTGGCGCCGCTCGGCCTCGTGCGGGTCTGGACGGTTGCCGATGGAGCAGGCTACGGGCCGCCGAATGGCGGCGATCTCCTGGCGCTGAAGCTGCAGGCTGGCCCGGTCACTCCGCCGGGGCCGGGGTTCCACCTCGCTTTCGCGGCGGGGACGCGTCAGGCTGCCGACGATTTCCATCGGGCCGCGCTTGCGGCAGGCGGACGGGACAACGGCGCCCCCGGGTTGCGACCGCGCTATGCACCTGACTATTACGCCGCCTTCGTCATCGATCCGGAAGGCTATCGGCTTGAAGCCGTCACCCGGGCAACCGCCTGAACGACGTTAGCCCGCAGTCACGCGGCGCCAGAAGCCGGATGAGAAGCCCGGATCGACATGCCGGGCAAAATCCCGCCACTGCGGGAAGGATGCCTCGAAGGTCGCAGGCGACATGCGGGCATCCTTGTAAGGGTTCACCCGGCCGCCCGCCGCGATTGCCACGCGATCAAGCTCGTCCAGCAGCTTGAGCGTCCGCTCGCCGCGATGCGGGAAATCGAGCGTCAGCGTCGCGCCCACAACCGGAAACGACATGATGCCTGGCGACGGCACGTCCCCAAACAGCTTCAGCACCGTCAGAAAGGATGCCTCGCCAGCCGCGAGCGTGCGCCTCAGCATCTCCTCGACCGCCCTATGCGCCTGCGCCATCGGCACCGCGCATTGGAACTGGCGCAAGCCCCGAGGGCCATAGGCGCGGTTCCAGTTACTCACCCGGTCGAGCGGGTAGAAGAACGGCCGATAGGGAATGCGCCTCGGCTCCGGCGAACGCGGCTGCGCGGCCCGGTAGAGCATGTTGAAGGCACGCAGCGTCAGGCGGTTGATCAGCGGAAAGGGAGGATTGATCGGGAATGGCAGCGGGCGCGCTGCGCGCGACTGCGGCAATTCCGACGCCGGAGCATGATTGGCACGGAAAAAAACGCCGCGTCCGAAGCTAGTCCCGCCAGCAAGCGAGTCGATCCAGGCCACGGTGTAGTCATGGGTTGCATCGGATTCCGCCGCGACCTCGAAGAAGCGCCCGAGGCTCGGGAAATGGATCGCCTCCTGACGCATCTCGGCGGATGGGATCGGCATCAGCTGCAATGTCACCTGGGTGATCAACCCGGTCAGCCCATAGCCGCCGATCGTGGCGGCGAAGAGCTCTCTGTTCATGTCAGGCGCGCAGGTGAGCCGGGCCCCGTCCGAACGCGCCAGCTCGAAGGCACGCACATGCCGCCCGAACGTGCCGGCGCGATGGTGGTTCTTGCCGTGCACGTCGTTGGCGAGCGCCCCGCCAACGGTGACGAAGGCGGTGCCCGGCGTGACCGGCAGAAACCAGCCCAGCGCAACCACATGCTCCAGGATGGTGTCCAGYAACACTCCGGCTTCGCAGGTGATCAGTCCGCTTTCGCGATCGAAGGCCAGGATCTGATCGAGGCGACGCGCCGCGATCAGCCCGCCGCCATCATTGAGGCAGGAATCGCCGTAGGAACGGCCATTGCCATAGGCGAGCACGGTCGAAGGGTAGCGCGCAGGCTCGGCACTCCAGGCGTCCGGCATGATGATCTGCGTATTCCGGGCGATGAGGCCGCCCCAGGACCGATATTCGGGCGCTCGTCCGTTCACGGCAGGACCGTCGCGGCGACCATGATCAGCAGCACCAACCCACCCGTCACCTGGCTGCGCCAGTCGCGGATCATGAAGACCAGCGGATCATCCGGCATCTGACCACGACGGGCGAGAAACCAGATCCGCGCCATCTGATAGAGGATGACGGGGCAAACCAGCCAGATGATCTCGGGGTGACGATAAAGCTGCTTCACGGCCGCACTATCGACATAGAGCGCCATGATCAGCGCGCAGGTGCAGCCCGAGGCCATGCCGAGCTGCGACAGGGCCTCGATATCCTCGGCCTGATAGCCGCGGCCGGCCTTCTTCAGCCCGGACTGGTCCTGCGTGATTCGCAGCTCCGCATAGCGCTTGACCAGCGCAAGGCTGAAGAACAGGAACATCGAGAAGGCGAGCAGCCAGGACGAGACCGGAATCGCCGCCGCGGCGTTGCCGGCCAGGATGCGCAGGGTATGCAGAGCTGCAAGCCCGAGCACGTCGACCAGCAGCTTGCGCTTGAGAACGAACAGATAGAGCAGCGCCAGGACGAGATAGGCGGTCAGCGCCAGCAGGAACGTACCCGGCTCAGGCACGAACACTGACGAAGCGAAGGCCGCGATCATCAGCAGTGGCACCGCAGCATAAGCCTGCTTCGCGGTGATCTCGCCGGCAGCCAGAGGGCGCTTGCACTTGGTCGGGTGCCGCCGATCGGCCTCGACATCGACAATATCGTTGAGGAGATAGATCGCCGAGGCGAGCAGGCTGAACGCGACGAACGCAATCGCCCCGTGGCCGAGCGCAGCGAGATCGAACACGTCATGGTTCAGCAGGATGGGGACGAAGACGAGCCCGTTCTTGAGCCAATGATGCGGTCGCATCGCTCGGATCATCGCGCGAACAGACATGTCAAAGCCCTTGTCCACCTTTCAGGGCCGCCAGGCGATCGAACAAAGATCGTCATGGCTTCCCGTGCGAGGCGAACAGGAACGGCCTCGGCGCGTCCTGCTATGGCGGTCAAATCCCTAAACCGCGGTGGAAATCACGTCCGCCTCGTCGAGATTCAACCGCCATGCTTAATGACAGGCTGACGATAGGTCAGATTGCCGATGTGCCGCGCGGCCCCCGGAATTCAGGGGGCCTTCTTCGCGGCCACAGCGGTGATCTCGATCGCATATCCCGGCGAAGCGAGCTTCGCTTCCACCGTTGCGCGCGCCGGCGCGCTGCCGCGGGCGACCCATTTGTCCCAGACGGCGTTCATCTCGGCGATCCCAGCAATATCGGTCAGGAAGATCTGAACGCTCAGAATCCGGTCCTTCGCACTACCGGCGGCTTCGAGCGTTTCCTCGAGCAAGGCCAACACCTCCTCGGTCTGCCGCGTCAGCGTCTCCCCTTCGGTCTTCTCCGCGACATGGCCGGCGAGGAAGACAATGCCGTTGAAAATGGCGGCGTCGCACCACCGTTCCGTCAGGCCTATACGTTCGATCGACATGGCTCTGTATCTTCCTGGTTGTTTGAATCGTGACGGCATAGAGCGTCGCGCATGCCAAGCCCCGCCTCGGAGCGCAACTCCACGGCAGACTGGTCCGCATTCTGCGTTGCGCTCCGCATCTTATGGGCGAGCCGGCGCAAGACTCGTCACGGACTGCAAAGGGGTAAGCAACGCCCGACGCACAATCCATGCGCGCGGGCCAATCACGTGCAAGGCACTCTCGCGACCCCGCACGTCCAGGCCTCGACTGGGCAAGAGCTGATCCTATGCAGGCAACGGCGCGAGCTGCGATCAGGCCGAGCGGTCAGACCGGTCCAGTATCCGGCCTCAGGATGTGCGCAGCGCGCGACCGCCCGCTGCGCGATCGCGAGGTCTACTTCATTTCACCGAGATAGGCGGTCGCGTCGATCTCGACGAGACAGTCGGGCGAGCCGAGGCCATTGACGATGCAGGACACGCGATGCGGCGAATCCTCGGCGAAATTGGCGAAATAGACCTCGTTCATCGGCTCCCAATAGGCACGGTCGGTGACATAGACTGTGCACTTGACGACATCCTTCAGGCTGCCGCCCGCCTCCCCCAGGAGAGCGCGGATGTTGTCGATGCATTGCTGCGTCTGACGCCGTGCGTCGCCGACGGCATACTTGCCCTCCCTGTCCATCCCGACGCAGCAGACGAACATGAAGTCCCCGGCGACCGTCGCCTGGGCGAAAGGGAGCCTTCCCTTGAAGACACGGTCGGAAGAGATCGTACGTTTGGGCATCGTGAACCTGTGGGGTGGGAGTTGCGCGGCGGCCGGCCGCTATCGGGCAACAGTCGCGAGGGCTGCACAAGCCAGCAACGGCGCCTGAGCCAAGGCTAACCTATGGTCAGAAGCCCAGCCAGACGGGTCACCCCGTCCAGTCTCAGATTGCTGTGGGAGAACTGGCGTCCCGGAAGGGATTCGAACCCCTGACCTACGGTTTAGGAAACCGTTGCTCTATCCTGCTGAGCTACCGGGACGCACGTGAATGCGTTTAGCATAAAGCGCATGCGGGTGAAGCCTCTTGTTGCAGTCATGCTGAGTCTCATTGCCGCGTCGGGCAAGGCGCTGGCGAACGATTCCTGTCCGGCCGCGGCCGCCGAGACGCCGACGGTTCGTTTGGCTGGCACCGACACCAGCGGCGATCTGCTGCTCGACGATGGCCGGCGGATACGCCTCGTCGGACTGGCCCCTCGGCAGGACGACGCGGAGATCGCGCGTTTCGTCGCGGCCCTGGCAGCGTGGCAAGGCCGCGATCTCCGGATCGTCATCCTGGCCGAGCCCGATCGCTGGGGCCGCATCGCGGCGCGCCTGCTGGCCGATCCGGATACCCAGGCCACCGCACCGCTGGACCTGTCGGTCGCCCTCATCCGAAGCGGCGCAGCCTGGCATCTACCCGATTCCGTCAGCAGCCCCTGCGACGCGCTCTTGCGGGCATCTGCCCCGAATGCCACCCCATCCGCGCGACAAACTGGCCCAAAACCAGCCAATCTCGTCGATGGTCACGATATTGCCGCGTTGAAGGTGCACGCCGGTCGCGTCATCGTGCTGGAGGGGCGGATCGCATCGATCGGCGAGCGACCGCAGCGTTCCTATCTGAATTTTTCGCGCCGGCGGGGAGCCGGTGCGTCGGTCGTCGTGTCGAGGAGGCTCTGGCGGGAGATGCGGGAGGTCGGCTGGACCGCCAGGACACTGACGGGTAAACGCGTGTGGGCGCGCGGCGTACTGAGCGGGCCGGATGGATTGTCGCTTGAACTCCCCTCCCGCGCAGCCCTGGAACTGATCGATTAGAACCATGCTGGCCTTTCGCCGACAGACTGTGTCACGCCCCATGGCGCGACTAGGCGCCCTGCTCCTTCCCGCCCTGCTGCTTTCCGGCTGCTTCGGCGACCAGAGCGTCCTGCCCCCCCAACCGGCCGATGGCGAGCTTGCCCCGCGGCTGAGCACGTTCCAGCGCGCGTCGGACCGCGAGCATTTGCGGCTGCTGGCCGCTTTCGGCGGCGAGTACCGCGCGCCAAACGCTCGGGCCCAGCTCAACGAAGTCGTGGCGCGGCTGGTCAAGGCTGGCGAAGGGCAGATCGGCAGCTACGAGATCACCATCCTGAACTCGCCGGCGGTGAACGCGTTTGCCCTGCCGAATGGCCGGCTCTACGTCACGCGCGGGCTGCTGGCGCTCGCCAACGACACCAGCGAGATCGCTTCGGTGCTCGCCCACGAGATCGCTCACGTAACCGCCCATCACGCCGTCGAGCGGGCTGAGGCCGAAGCTGAGTCTGCGCTTGTCACGCAAGTCGTCACACAGGTGCTCAACGATCCGGCTGCTGGCGCCTCCGTTCAGGCCGGCTCCAAGATCTCGCTCGCCCGCTTCTCGCGACAGCAGGAGCTGATTGCCGACCAGATCAGCGTCCGCAACATCGCGCGCGCCGGCTACGACCCCTATGGAGCGGGCCGCTTCCTGGGCGCGCTCGGCCGCAATACCAGCTTCCGCAACAGCGGCCAGGGCCAGAGCGGCAGCGAGAAGCGGCTCGATATTCTCTCCAGCCATCCCTCGACCCCGGAGCGCGTCGCCGCCGTCACGGCGTCCGCCCGCCAGATCGGTGCACCCGGGCTTGGCGAGCGCGATGCGGCCCGCTGGCTCGCTGCGATCGACGGCATCGCCTATGGCGACGACCCGAGCGATGGCGTGGTACGAGGCCGGCGCTATCTCAACAGCACCTTGCGCATCACCTTCGATGCCCCCGACGGGTTCGACCTCGAGGCGGCGCGCGACATGGTCATCGGTGTCAGCGGCAACGGTGCCCAGGCGCTGCGTTTTGATTCGGTCACGCTCAAGCCCGGCCAGACCCTCGAATCCTATGTCGCCTCCGGCTGGATCGACGGGGTCGAGACCGGCCCCGTCGAAAAGCTCGACCTTGAGGGCCAGTCCGCCGTCCTGGCCAGCGGCAAGGGGACCGACTGGACCTTCAGGCTCGCCGCCATCCAGGCAGGCAATCGCGTCTATCGCTTCATCCTGGCGGCCCGCGGCAGCAGCGATCCGGAGCGCCCGATGCGCGCCGTGCTCAGCAGCTTCCGGGTCCTGACTGCAGCGGAAGCACAGGCCACGAAGCCTCTGCAATTGCGGATCGTCAGCGCCTCCGAAGGCGACACGCCTGCAACGCTGGCCGCCCGCATGGCGACACATGAGCGCGCGTTCGACCTCTTCCTGCTGCTGAACGGGCTCGATCGTAACAGCAAGCTGACGCCCGGCCAGCGCTACAAGATCGTCGCCGAATAGGGGCTGCCCGCGCGGGCAGCCCTGGCTTTCCTTGCTACAGCATCAGGCGCCACCGACGGAACCGGCGTGATCGGCTTCTGCAGGCGCCCCCTGCACCGGCAACAACCTTGCCGGCGCCGCTTCCGAACTGACTGGCCGCAAGGTTCTCCATGGGCGCTCGCCCGATCTGGCCCAGGTCCCGTGGGGTCACGCAGATCAAGGTCCGCCTGCTGATCCACCGGACCGCGCGCGATGGGCGGCCCGTCCAGCAGCTGCCGGATCACGAGAAGACGCTCAGGGCCGCCAAGCCAGCCTGGGAGCGCTTAGTCGCCCTTCTCCCGCGCAAAAACCGGAGCCGTCTGGCCAAGAAAAAACCCGGCGGTTGCCCGCCGGGTTGATTGGCATCATGCCGGAGGAATCGCCTCAGGCGGCTTCTTCCTGCAGATCGTCATTGTCGCTTTCGAGATCGGCATCAGCCGGGTCGACCTCGGTGCCCTTGGCCGCACGACGCGGCGACTTGGCGAGCTGGCCCTCGATCTTCTTCAGCGCTTCGGTCTCGGTCACGTCGTCGACGACCGCGATCTCACGGGTCATGCGGTCAACCGCAGCCTCGTAGAGCTGACGCTCGGAATAGGACTGCTCGGGCTGCGCCTCGGAGCGGTAGAGATCGCGGACGACCTCCGCGATGGCGACAAGATCGCCCGAATTGATCTTCGCTTCATATTCCTGGGCGCGGCGCGACCACATGGTGCGCTTGATCCGGGCCCGGCCGGTCAACGTCGTCAGCGCCTTGCTGACGATATCGGTATCGGCAAGCTTGCGCAGGCCGACGCTCACAGCCTTGGCGGTGGGAACACGCAGCGTCATCTTGTCCTTGGCAAAGCTGACGACGAAGAGTTCAAGCTTGAAGCCGGCAACCTCCTGCTCTTCGATCGCCGTGATCTGGCCGACGCCATGGGACGGGTAGACGACGAACTCGCCCGTCTTGAAACCCTGGCGCACAACAGCTTTCTTCGCAGTGGACATGCCGTTACGACTCCTGACGGGACCGCTTGACACGGCCCACGATGACACGTCCCCGGCCGGAATGACCGGAGACACTCTGCCTGATGCGTTGCAATCCCGACCGAGCGGTCACGGACCCGCAGCCTCACGCTCCCTCAGCCGATTGCTACTTGACCACCGAACACGAAAATCACCACGCTCCGGCCTTCTGCCGGAAGCCCTGGTCATCCCGTATCTATGGGGGTGCCCCGTTTATGAATCCTCGCAGGGGCAGGCGGAACCAATTCGACTGCACGAAGAGGTGTATCACAAAAAACACGCCGAATCAAAGGTAAACGCCGATTAACACCGGAACTGCATGTCGCAGCGCCGGTGTGCTCATCGCTCAGCCTCTTCCCCTTGGGTGAAATTCAGTCGCCTTCGCCGGGGTTCGGCGAGAAATGTTCTTCGAGCTTTCCAGCCACGCCATCAAAGTCCTTGGCGTCGGCCGGCGGGTCCTTCTTCTGGGTCAGGTTCGGCCAGCTCGACGCATATTTCGAGTTGAGCTGCAACCAGCTCTCAAGGCCGGGTTCGGTATCGGGCTTGATCGCCTCGGCCGGGCATTCGGGCTCGCAGACACCGCAATCGATGCACTCGTCGGGATGGATGACGAGCATGTTCTCGCCTTCGTAGAAACAGTCGACGGGACAGACCTCGACGCAGTCCATGTACTTGCACTTGATGCAGTTTTCGGTGACCACATAGGTCATGTCGCCAGTCCTTCCCGGTCCATCCTGCCGGATCATAAAGACCCGGAAGGCGGGTATTTCAAGGTCGATATCCGGGCTGCGGCAGAAAGAAAAATCTCTTCCGGCCAGCTCCGGAAGGAAACTCCTCCTGAAGCACCCAAGCCTGCCCAGGCAGGCCTATCGAACCGCTCCCGCGCTCTATCCGCTCGGATCGTCCTCCGCAAGCGGCGCATCGCCGCGCGTGCTCTCCCCCAAGCGCTCATAGAGCAGTTGCGCCTCCTCATAGGGACCGCGCCTGCTGCCCAGGGCGAGCAGGCGCACCACTATGGTCTCATGCACCAGCGCCAGTGTCAGCACGTCGCCGAGCTTGAGCCCAAGCGCTGCATTCCCTGCACGCCGACCATTCACGCGGACATGGCCGTCATCCACCAGACGCACAGCGACCGAGCGCGTCTTGGCGAAACGCGCGAACCAGAGCCACTTGTCGAGACGCTGGCGATCTTCCCGCAAGGACAGCCTTTCCGCTCAGCCCCAGGTCAGTTGAGCCCCATGTCAGGTCTTGCGCCCGCCGCCCTCGAGCTGGGCCTTGAGAGCCGCAAGCTTCGCAAAGGGCGAATCCGGATCAGGCTCGCGCTCGGCCGGACGCGGCTTTGACGCCTGCTGGAAACGCTCGTTGCCGCGCTCCTCGCGGCGTGGGCCACCTGGGCGTCCATCGCGCTTGAAGTCCGGCCGCGGGCCACGCCCCTGCTCGGGGCGGCCATTGCGCTGCGGCCGGCCGCTGCGCTTCTGATCACCCTCGCGCGGCTGCGCATCCTGTCGGGGAGCATCACCTTGAGACGCATTGGCGGCAGCCGGACGGCCACGATCGCCCTGGCGGCGACGCTCGTCGGGCCGGCCGTCACGGTTCGGACGTTCACCACGCCCTGCGCCAGGCTGACGCTCGCCCTGAGCGCCGTCGCGGCGACCGCGCCCGGCATGCTCCGGCCTGCGCCCACCCTGGTGACGATGCGGCCGCCAGACCTCGATTTCCTGCACCTCGGTCGCAGCAACGACATCAACTGCTGCCTCAGGGGCAAGAGCTCCCGCGGCAAGCGTCTCGGAGACAGCTGTCTCGTCGGCAGGCGCCGGCAGAGCAGACATGGCATCGGCTGGCACCGGATGTGCGGCTTGCTCGAGCTCAGTCTCCGCCGCGGTCGGGGCGTCGGCCGTTTCAGGCGCGGCAGCCTCCGAAGAGGCAGCCTCGGCGGTCTCGATGTCAGTAGCGGCCAGAGGCTCGTCGACAATACCGGCGCCGGCCTCATCGGCCACCACCGCCGGATCGGCCTCGTGCCCAGCCGGGACGTCCGTAGTTTCCGCGGTCGGCGCGTCGGCAACCGGAGCGGTAGCCGCGACCGGTGGCTGCGCCCGCGGCACGGTAATCGCCGGTCCCGGACGCTTGGCCGAGACATAGCCGAGGGAGCGCAGGATCGAGGCGAAATCCTCGCCCGCACAACCGACCAGCGAGGTCATGGCACCGGTGACGACAAAACCGTCCTGATCGGCCGCGCCGGTGGGCGGCTGGCCCTGGGTCAGGCCCGGGCGATAGGCGATAGCCGGCCGGATCAGGTCAGCAAGCCGCTCGAGGATATCGACACGCACGGCGCGCTCGCCGCAGACGCGATAGCCGGCAGCACGGTAAAGACCCTTCGGCACCGCCTTGTCGACGGCAAAGGATGTCCGACCCGAGGCTGCTAGATGGGCAATATCGTCGAGGCCCGACGTATCGGGCCCGCCATGCTTCAGCGCCCAGAGCTGGGCAGCCAGCGCACGTGGTGCCGGCTTCAGCAGGGCCGGGACGTAAAGATGAAAGGCTCCGAAGCGGATGCCGAGCTGACGGAGTGCTGCGCGGCCCTCCTGATCCAGCGTCTTCATCTCCTCGCCGACCTTGGCGCGCTCCAGCACGCCCAGCGACTCCCCGGCCTGATAGGCGATGCCGCGCGCGATACCGGTGACATTCTCGGCATTCTCGAGCAGCTGCAACGCACCAAGCAGACGGGCGATGTGATTCTTGAGCCAGAGAGTGAGGCGCGCGTCGACCTGCTCGCGCGCCGGTCCGGTCAGGTGCTCCTCGACCAGCAGGCGCAGGCGCGGCTCCAGAACCTTGTCGCCGGCGACAAGCCGCGCGACCGGCTCACCGATCCAGCGCACCAGCCCGTCATGCGAAAGCACGAAGGCATCATCAGCCGCGAGCACGACACGCGCGGCGCGCGCTTCGATCTCGCTGGCAAGCGCCTTCATCGCGGCCATGTTCAAGGCTTTCGCCTCGGGCCCGCCAGCCTTGGGATCCGCCGTGAAGCGAAATCCCTGAAGCATCCCGACATGCTGTCCCTCGACGAGCACATCGCCCGTCGTGGTGACCTCAGCCTCCAACATTGCATTCTCCCGCAAACGACGCATCAGCACGCTCGTGCGCCGATCGACGAAACGGCTGGCTAGCCGCTCGTGCAAAGCGTCCGACAGCTTGTCCTCTACAAGACGCGCCACCCCCTGCCAATGCTCTGGATCAGGTAACCAGTCAGGACGGTTTGCGACATAGGTCCAAGTTCGGACCTGCGCAATGCGGGCAGACAGCGTGTCGATCTCGCCATCGGTCCGGTCAAGCGCATCGAGTTGGGCGCGATACCAGTCCGGATCGAGCCGTCCGTGGCGCATCAGGCGCAGATACAGCGTGGTGGCGAGATCAGCGTGCTGCATCGGCGCGATCTTGCGATAATCAGGCAGGCCACACACCTCCCAGAGCCGCTCGACTGCTGCACGGCCCTGCGCCAGCGGCCTGACATCGGCATCGCGGGCCAGAACCTCCAGCGTCGTCATGTCCTCTGCGATCAGCGCACGGGTCAGCCCCTGCTCGGTTGGCTGGACGTTCAGGCTGGCGATCAGCCCGTCGACGGAGCGCAGATCGAGATCGGAATTGCGCCATTGCAGCTGCCGCACCGATTCAAAACGATGATTCTCGATCGCCTCGACCAATTCGGCGTCGAAGGGCGGGCAACGCCCGCTCGTGCCAAAGGTGCCGTCGCGCAGATGGCGGCCGGCGCGCCCGGCGACCTGGCCGAACTCCGCGGGGTTCAGCTTGCGGAAATGATGGCCGTCGAATTTCCGGTCCGACGCGAAGGCGATGTGATCGACATCGAGATTGAGCCCCATGCCGATGGCGTCCGTCGCGACGAGATAGTCGACATCGCCCGACTGGTAGATCTCGACCTGGGCGTTGCGCGTGCGCGGCGAGAGCGCGCCGAGCACGACGGCGGCTCCCCCCTTCTGCCGACGGATCAGTTCAGCGATCGCATAAACCTCCTCGACGGAGAAGGCGACGATCGCGCTGCGTCGTGGCAGGCGGGTGATCTTCTTGTCGCCGGCAAATGTGAGCTGCGACAGGCGTGGACGCGTGACGACGTTCACCCCGGGAATGAGCTGCTCGATCAGCGGCTTCATGGTGCCCGCGCCGATCAGCATCGTCTCGGCCCGACCGCGCCGGTTCAGCAGGCGGTCGGTGAAGACGTGACCGCGGTCGAGGTCGGCGGCGAGCTGAATCTCGTCAATCGCGACGAAATCGACGGCGAGATCGCGCGGCATGGCCTCGACGGTGCAGACCCAGAAGCGGGGCCGCTGCGGCTTGATCTTTTCCTCGCCGGTGACCAGCGCCACCGCCTCGGGGCCGACCTTCTCGACCACGCGGCCATAGACCTCGCGCGCCAGCAGGCGCAGCGGCAGGCCGATCATTCCGGTCGGGTGCGCCACCATCCGCTCGATCGCCAGATGCGTCTTGCCGGTATTGGTGGGCCCGAGAACTGCTGTGACACCCTGCGCACGAACCGAGGGCGGAAGAGAGCGTGCTGAAATCAAGACGCGACCGATCGTTTCCTTTGGGCCCTTGCCGGCAGCAGACGCTGGGGAAAGCGTCCTACCTTGGCACAAGCTGGAGCGCCGAAATTAAGCTGCGGAACGAGTCCTGAACGAAGCAAGCCCGAATCGCTGACTCCGGCAGAATCGGGATTCGTTCACGGCCAGATATCGCGGAGACGGCCGCAAGTACCACTATATCTGGAATCGTGACACGAGCTTGATCCACTCATTTTCGCGACCAGCGTAAACGGCCGGGCGCCGACAGTCCTCCGCGCTATTTATGTCGTGCTCACGGCGAAACGAGGGGCCGCCGTGTGATTTCTGCGTGCGCAACGGCGTGGAACCAGCCTGAGCCATCGCCTCAGCGGGCCGTTCGGACGAGACCCGCCTCCCGTCCGACACCTTGGCGATCGGGCGTTTCCCGGAGTGTTGTCAATAATACGTACGTACGTATTCTACCTTCATGAGCAAGCCATCCCTTCGTGAAAATCTCCTCGCCGCTGGCCGCGATCTCCTCTGGAAGAGCGGCTATTCCGCCACCGGCATACGCGAGATCGTCGCTGCAGCCGGAGCGAGCCCTGGCTCATTCACCAATCATTTCGGATCGAAGGAGGAATTCGCCGAGGAAGTGCTCGATCGCTATTTCGCCTATGTCGGCGGCCTCGTCGATGAAGCCCTGGCCGACCGCTCCCTGCCCGCAGCCGCGCGGTTGCGGCGCTATCTGGACGCGATCACGACCAAGCTCGAAACCGCCGATTGGTCGCGCGGATGCATGATCGGCAATTTCAGCGTCGAGACCTCTCCCAATAGCGAACGGTTGCGGCAGCGACTCTCGGAGATCTTCGTCCTTTGGCGAGAGCCCTTTGCGGCATGCATCGCCGAAGGCCAGGCCACTGGCGAGATCGCGACGGATTTCAGCGCCGACGACCTCGCTGATTTCCTGCTCACCGCCTGGCAGGGCGCGATCCTGCGCATGAAGGTCGATCGCAGCCCGGTTCCGCTCGAACGCTTCAAGGCCATCCTTTTCGCAACGCTGTTTGGAAGAAGGGCATCGCCATGACCCAGTCACCTGGATTCGCATCCGAATGGCTGCGCCGGGAGATTCCCGTCCTCGGCTCGACCATGTCCTATGTCGAGGCCGGCTCTGCGGGGCCGACCGTACTCTTCCTGCACGGCAACCCGACCTCCTCCTATATCTGGCGCCATATCATTCCGCACGTCGCGCCGCTGGCGCACTGCATTGCCCCCGACCTGATCGGCTACGGTCAGTCCGGCAAGCCGGACATCGCCTATCGCTTCACCGACCAGGTCCGCTATCTCGACGCCTTCATCGCTGAACTGGGCCTCGGACGGATGGTCATCGTCGCCCAGGACTGGGGCACGGCACTCGCCTTCCACCATGCCTCCTGTAACCCCAGCGACATGATCGGCCTGGCCTTCATGGAATTCATCCAGCCCTTTGCAAGCTGGGATGCATTCCATCAGCGGCCGCAGGCGCGTGAGCTGTTCAGGGCGTTCCGGACGCCGGGACAGGGCGAGAAGCTGATTCTCGAGGACAATGTCTTTATCGAGAGGGTCCTGCCCGCTGCCGTCCTGCGGGCCTTGAGCGATGAAGAGCTGGATGCCTATCGAGCGCCGTTTCCAACGCCCGAATCGCGCAGGCCGATCCTCCGACTGCCCAACGAGCTCCCCATTGCGGGCGCCCCGGCCGATGTCCATGCCATCAGCGAGCGCGACCACGCAGCATTACGTGCGTCCACCTATCCGAAGCTGTTGTTCTGCGGCGATCCCGGGGCGCTGATCTCTCCGGCCGAGGCGGATAGGTTCGCGGCGGGACTGCATGATTGCCGCCTGATCAATCTCGGCCCCGGCGCGCATTACCTGCAGGAGGATCACCCCGGTGCAATCGGGACGGCGCTCCGTGACTGGCTGGGTGAGATTACTGCAACGACGAAAGCGAGTGAACGCGCTGCGGCTTAGTTCTGCCGCGCGGCCGTGGTGGTGGTCGGATCGACCCTGAAGCTCGAGGCCTCGATGACCGCCGTCCCGATCATGGTCTTCACCGAGATGCGGATCGGCACCATCACATTGGTGCCGTTGACGGGGGCGAGCCAGGTGTTGATCTCGCGATTCTCGGTCATGAACTTGGTGCTCGGCCGCAGGGCGCGATGCCCTGCGATCGGCACATACCGCGCCTGGCAGATCGTGACCGGGCCGCTATAGCCTTCGAGCTTCACCTGCCGCGAACCGGAATAGCTCAGCTTGATGTCATAGCGCGCAGCGCCGTCGAAGATTGGCAGCGTCCGGTTGCAGGCGGCACCATTCCCGCCCTTGCCCTCCACGGGCATCAGGAAGGCGCTGATCGGATCGACCACATTGCGCTTGTGGCTCTCGTTGAGCGGCACGCGATCGGGCTTGTCGTCGATCGGCGGCGCAATATCCACGGCCTGCACCGTGCCGCCGTCGAGCGCCATGCGCACAGTGCGGCTCTCGCTTGAGTTCGCCGACGAAACCGCGAAGGTCGCAGGCGACAGGCGCCCGCCATGAAGATTGCCGGTTGCGGCACCTGAGCCGCGTCCGCCCGTGAAGCTGCCGACCAGGCCCGTCATCTTGGCGACGATATCGAGCTTGTAGCTGCTGCCGTCGATGCCGCCGCTGAGATGGGCGGTGCCGAGCGTCAGGCCGAGCAGGGAGACATCATATTTGGCCTCCAACGAGGTCGCCGCGGCCGACGACGCTCCAAAGCCGGAGGCCAGGGCCAGCGCAGCGAGACCAAGTCCGGCCAGGGACGACGCGATGGCGGGCTTCATCCAACTCCTCCGGACGGCATGCTTCGCACCGGCATGCACTGCGAATCGGTCCGAATCGTGACCCCTTTTACCGAATTTGGCGAGTGGCAATGCCGCCACGCTGCGGCCGCCCCGATCGTGCTATGGAATCAGTCGCGGTCCTTGACGCAGCAGCCGGCCTTGGCTATAGACCCGCGACTTCAATTTGACTTCCGGTGCTCGTGGGCCGGCACGTCGCGTGTCGGCATTTTTGTTTGAGACAACCGGTTCCAAGGGAACGATATCATGGCTCGCCGTTGCGAACTGACCGGGAAAGCCACCCTCACCGGGCACCTCGTCAGCCACTCGAACCGCAAGACGAAGACCGTCTTCCGGCCGAATCTCGTCAATGTTACGCTCCGTTCGGACGCGCTCGGTCGCTCCGTGCGCCTGCGTGTCTCGGCGAACGCCCTGCGTACGGTCGATCACCGTGGCGGACTTGACGCCTTCCTGGTCAAGGAGCCGGCAGGCAACCTCTCGACCGGCGCACTCACGCTGAAGCGTGACATCGAGAAGAAGCTCGCGACCAACTGAGCGCGCGGCTCCTTCACGGAATGAATGAAGCGGCCGCAAGGCCGCTTTTTTCGTTTGCATAGGACGCAGTGGCCAGCCCCGTATCATCCGTTCTCGGTGCTTGATCGCCGGCACATTCAGGACTTGTGCTCGCCGCAAGAGCKAGCTTGAAGTCACGCTCGTCCCCTTATCCCAACTCGAATTCCAGCAGCACGGTGCGCTGCAGGAAAGAGAAGTTGTCGTCCGAGATCAGGGTCAGAATCGTCCTGCCATGATCCTGATGGACGCAAAGCCCTTCCATATTGTCGATCTCCTGGCCGAGATCGGCCTCGATCAGGGAGGGGCCGTCAAGCATCGCACCCGGCCGGAGGCTTGCGCCGGGAACGCGGCGAATCCGCATGCCGACACCACGCAGAGGCTTGTACCAGCGCTCCAGCAGAAGCATGTCTCCGCCGGGCAGGAAGGCCAGATCGGTGATATCGAAGCCGCCATGGCGCCGCACCTGAAACAGGCCGGGCTGCCGCCCCCCGATGATCACGCCGAGCGTCGGTTCGTCTTCCCCGCCCGAGCGCTCGGCAATGGCGACGAGCGCGCCCGCAAGCGGCTGCCCGGCGGGAACGACACCAATCGCCTCCAGCCCGCGATTGCTCGGCAGGCGCTTCACCTCGCGCGGTACCGGGACGATGCGGGCACGCGCTTCGACTCCATACCGCGCCCATTCGAAACGCAGGACGTCATGCGTCCGCTCGACGCCGATATAGGCGACGCCATCGGCGATCGTCAGGCTCTCCGTGTCGAAATAGCGCGAACGATGCAGCGGCCGCCCGGAGGCGCCGAGGATCGGTGCGAGTTCGGCCTGCTCGAAGCGAACGATCCGCCCCTTCTCGGAGACAGTCTTCGCCGTCAACCAGAAGCCGTTATCGGTGATCGCAACCAGATCGACGCCGTTGCGCGAGCGCCAGAGGCCGGAAAACCCGCCGAAGCGCGGATGGTCGCCGCGCAACACCAGCCCGCCCCGGAAGCTGAGCTGGCCGAAGTGTGTCTTGCCGGGATTGCGCGGCTCGAAGGCATCGAAGCCGCGCACGCTGATGGTGAGCTTTATGCGGCCCGGCTCGATGCTCTGAGCCTGAGCGGCAGGCAAGCCCAAGCTGGCGGCGCCCAGCCCCTGGAGGACGCCGCGTCTGGTCAGCCTCATTGCATGCGACGAGAAACCGGAGCCTTGCCGGTGGGGCCATCCTCCTCGAAGAGCTCGGCCAGCTTCTCCGTCATCACCCCGCCGAGTTCCTCCGCATCGACGATGGTGACGGCGCGGCGATAGTAGCGCGTCACGTCATGGCCGATGCCGATGGCGATCAGTTCGACCGGCGAGCGCGTCTCGATCTCGGCGATGATATGGCGCAGATGCCGCTCGAGGTAGTTGCCGGCATTGACCGACAGCGTCGAATCGTCGACCGGCGCGCCATCGGAGATCACCATGAGGATCTTGCGCTGCTCGGGCCGCGCGAGCAGCCGCTTATGGGCCCAGTCGAGCGCCTCGCCGTCAATATTCTCCTTGAGCAGGCCTTCGCGCATCATCAACCCGAGATTCTTGCGAGCCCGGCGCCAAGGAGCGTCCGCCGCCTTGTAGATGATGTGCCTGAGATCGTTCAGCCGGCCCGGATTGGCCGGCTTGCCGGATTGCAGCCAAGCCTCGCGCGACAGCCCGCCCTTCCAGGCACGCGTGGTGAAGCCGAGCAGCTCGACCTTGACGCCGCAGCGCTCCAGCGTCCGCGCCAGGATGTCCGCGCAGGTCGCGGCAACCGTGATCGGCCGGCCGCGCATCGAGCCGGAATTGTCGATCAGCAGCGTCACGACCGTATCGCGGAAATTCGTGTCCGATTCCTGCCGGAAGGAGAGCGGCTGGAACGGGTCGATGATGATCCGCGGCAGGCGCGAAGGGTCGAGCGAACCCTCTTCGAGATCGAACTGCCAGGACCGGTTCTGCTGCGCCATCAGGCGGCGCTGCAACCGGTTGGCAAGCCGTGCCACCACGCCCTGGAGATGGGCGAGCTGCTTGTCGAGATAGGCCCGCAGCCGGGTCAACTCCTCGGCGTCGCAGAGCTCCTCGGCCGTGACCGTCTCGTCGAACTTGACGGTGTAGGGCTTGTAGTCCGTTTGCGGCCGGTCGTTCTGGCGCCCCTCGCGGGGGCGCGGCGCCTCGCCCGCCTCCTCGGATTCAGAGGAATCGTCCTCCTCGTCCCAGTCGCCGGCCGGAGCGTCGGTCGCTTCCGACGCGCCCTCCTGCAACTCGTCGGTCGCATCCTCGCTGACCTCGACCTCCGAGCGCTCGCCGCCGCTTTCCTGCTCGGCCTCGCCATCCTGCTGCTGCTGATCCTCGGAGGACTGGTCCTGGTTGTCCTCGTCCTCTTCCTCGTCCTGGCCCTGCGAACTCTGCTCGGCCATGTCGAGTGAAGCCAGCATATCGCGAACCGTCCGCGAAAAGGCGCGCTGATCCTCGACCGACTGCGACAGCCGGTCGAGATCGGCACCGGCCTTCGCCTCGATCACGTCGCGCCAGAGATCGACGATCTTGGTCGCGGCCTGCGGCGGCTTCAGCCCCGTCAGGCGCTCACGCACCATCAACGCCAGTGCGTCTTCCAGTGGGGCGTCGGCGCGATCGGAGATTTCCTCGTAGCGGCCACCGCGATGATAGCGGTCTTCCAGCATGGCGGTGATGTTGCCGGCCATGCCGCTCATCCGGCGCGAGCCGACGCATTCGACCCGGGCCTGCTCGACGGCGTCGAAGACAGCGCGCGCCGCATCGCCCTCCGGCGCGGCGCGGCGGTGGATCGAGGCGTCATGACAGGCGAGCCTGAGTGCCATCGAATCCGAGTGGCCGCGCAGGATCGCGACATCCTGGACCGTCAGCTTGCGCGGCGGTTCGGGCAGACGGGCTCGTTCGCCAACGAGCGATGGCTTGTCCGCCGCGAAGACGATTTCCATCTCGGGCTTGCGCGCGATCGCCTTCATCGCACCGGAAATGGCGCGCTTCAGCGGCTCGGCTGGTGCTTCCTTGGGCTGACCCGGCTTACGATTGGAGATGGACAAGGCGGAGCCGTCCTTTGACTTGATGCTAGCGCGAGCGCCCGTCGAACATCGTCGAATCGAGTTCGGCGGGCTCGACACCCTCGAGGCAGCGTACATTCACCGCGACCATCGGCGTGCCGTCCGGCATCGAGCCGCGAGCGAAGGATTCGATGCCGCAGGTTTCGCAGAACAGGTGCTGGATCTTCTGCGTGTGGAAACGGTATTCGGTCAGCGCATCCTCCCCCTTTTCAAGGGTGAAGGCCGTCGCCGGCGAAAAGGTCAGGATCGAGCCGCGACGCTGGCAATAGGAACAGTTGCAGGTGATCGTCCGCTCGAGGCTGGCCTCGACCGTGAACCCGACCCGCCCGCAATGGCAGCTCCCTTGATAGCGCGCGCTCGCCATGACCCGTTTCCCCTCAGCTCAGAACGACGTTGACCGCGCTCTCCGGCAATTCCTTGCCGAAGGAGCGCTGGAAGAACTCCGCCACGAGCGTGCGCTCCATCTCGTCGCACTTGTTCAGGAACGTCACCCGGAAAGCGAAGCCGATATCGCCGAAGATCGCGGCATTCTCGGCCCAGGTGATGACCGTGCGCGGGCTCATGACGGTCGAGAGATCGCCGTTCATGAAGGCGTTGCGTGTCAGGTCGGCGACGCGGACCATCTTGTTGACGATGTCCTTGCCCTCGGGCGAGGCCTGATAATGCTTCGACTTGGCGAGCACGATCGCGACTTCGTTGTCGTGCGGCAGGTAGTTCAGCGTCGTCACGATCGACCAGCGGTCCATCTGGCCCTGGTTGATCTGCTGGGTGCCGTGATAGAGGCCCGACGTGTCGCCGAGGCCGACCGTGTTCGCCGTGGCGAACATGCGGAAGGCAGGGTGAGGACGGATGACGCGCTTCTGATCGAGCAGCGTCAGCTTGCCGGACTGCTCGAGCACGCGCTGGATCACGAACATAACGTCCGGGCGACCGGCGTCGTACTCGTCGAAGACGAGCGCGATGTTGTTCTGCAGCGCCCAGGGCAGGATGCCGTCCTGGAACTCGGTGATCTGCTTGCCTTCCTTCAGCACGATCGCGTCCTTGCCGACGAGATCGAGGCGCGAGACGTGGCTGTCGAGGTTGACGCGCACGCAAGGCCAGTTCAGGCGGGCCGCGACCTGTTCGATATGGGTCGATTTGCCTGTGCCGTGATAGCCCGAGATCATGACGCGTCGATTATGCGCGAAGCCCGCGAGAATCGCGATCGTGGTGTCACGGTCAAATCGGTAGTCGACGTCGAGATCGGGCACATGGGCGTCGGCCTGCGAGTAGGCCGGCACTTCGAGATCGGAGTCGATCCCAAAAGTCTGGCGCACCGACAGCTTCATATCGGGAAGGCCCTGGGCAATCGTCGTCGTCATTGTCTTGTCTCCGGGCGCAGAACAGTGCCGGGCGAACCACCGGTTGTCCCACTGCCGACCGAAAGGGGAGGCGTACGAAACCTAATTAGTGCGAAAGCGTCGGAGCGGCAATTCGCAAACCGCCGCAACGGCAATACGCAGGAGGCATGTCGCAAAAGACATACCGAGCGTTCAGGCGCGTTCGGCCAGCAGCTTCGCAATGATCGCGACGGAGGTTTCGGCCCCTGCCCTGTCGATCGTGAGCGGTGGGGGCGCATCTGCCCCCAGCATCTCCGTCACCGCTTTCTCCAACCTGTTCGGTGTCAGCGAATCAGGTCCGGTCAGGCGCAGACAACGTGCGAGGCCTGCATTCTCCATCGCCTCGGCGCGGATCGCCTGCTCGGTCTCGTTTCCGGCATCGAAGGGCACCACGATCGCCGGCCGCCCGGCGCGGACCAGGTCTAGCACCGTGTTGTAGCCGGCCTGGCTGATCGAAAGCGCACAGCCTGCAAGCAGCCCGGGGAAATCCGGTCTCGCACGTTCGACGCGGACATGCGCCGGCGCCTTGCCCTCCAGGTCGGCGAATTCCTCTGCGCCGATGCCCTGACCGCCAAGGATACGCCAGCGCCTGCGATTGCCCATCAAGGTCGCGGTCGCGATGGCGAGCTCGAACAGAGGCAAGCCAGCAGCCGAACCGCCTCCGGACACCACGATCTCGCCAGGCTCCAAGGGAGCGGCGCACTCCTCGGGGCCGGTCAGGTAACCGGTATAGCGCAGCTTTCGCGCCAGCTCTGGTGCAACCGGCCAGGACCGCTCCAGCGGCAGGAAGGCTCTGTCGCCATGGACGAGGACCGCGTCGAAATGTGCCGCGATGCGCGCTTCGGCCTCACGGATGCGATCGGCGCGCGGCGTCACCAGGACATCGCGCACCGAGGACAGGACCAGCGCCCGTGGATTGGCCGCCGCCGCCACGCCGATGAGGCCCAGAAACTCATCGCCCAATTGTCGGCGTCCGAACGGAAAATGCTCGGTAATGACGACATCGGGCCGGTGCTGCGCCGTGAGATCGCAGAGCGTCTTCCGGCGCAAGGCGCGATAGTCCTGCGAAACCGGTCTCCCTTCCGGGTCGAGCAGGTTCCGGAAGTCAACACCCTCGACCTTGACCGGCGGCAACTGGGCAAAGGTGAACGAACCGTCCGGGACGGATCGCGGCGCGGCCCCGCCACTGACCAGCACGGTTTCGAATCCGGCGGCCCCAAGGGCACGCGCAAGATGAGCGGCCCTGACAAGATGGCCGCTGCCGAGGAGGTGCGTGACGGCGATCAGGACGCGGGGCGTCATGATCGCCGCCGGTTCGCTGCGTCCAACAGCATCGCCTGGACCCGGTCGAGTCCCGCCGCTGCCGAAAACTCCTGCGCCAATCTCTGGAAGGCGGCCTCCCCAAGGGCGACGCGCCGTGTCGGGGACGACGCGAGATCGGCCAATTGCCGCGCCAGTGCCTCCCGATCGCCCGGCGCCACGAGCACACCTTCGACGCCTTCGCGTACGAATTCGGGAATGCCCGCGAAATCGGTCGCAACGATCGGCAGGGCTTGGCTTGCGGCCTCCATCACGACATTGGGCAGGCCATCGCGATCGCCATCGCCCGCCTGCTTCGAGGGCAATACGAAGAGATCCGCATCGCGCAGGGCCGCAATCACGTCCTGCTGAGCCTTAGGCCCCGACCAGATGACCCGCTCCGCCAGTCCGAGATTCGCGGACAACGCCTTCAGCGCAGCGAGCCTTTCGCCGCCGCCGATATGGGTCAGCCGCCAGTGAAGCTCTGCCGGCAGCGCCGCCAGAGCTGCGAGCAGATCGTCGAAGCCCTTCTTCTCCACCGCCCGACCAATGGTGATGAAACGAACCGGATCGGCAGGGTCGCGACCATCGCGCATGATCCGCGCGACCGGAGGCGCGGGAAACCGCGCCAGGTCGAGCCCATGATAGAGCAGAGCGACCTTGTCGGTGCGATCCGCAAGCCGCGTCAGCTCCGCATGTCCATCACGAGTGCAGGTGACGCCCCAGGCTGCGTCGGCGATCTTTTCGCGCTTCTCCCAGTCCGGTGTCGTCCAGATATCCTTGGCATGGGCCGAAAATGACCAGCTCAAGCCACGCAGCAGCGCCGCGTATCGGATCACCGAGGCCGGCGTATGCAGATAGTGAACGTGCAGATGGTCGATACTCCCCGGGAGTTCCCGCGCCATCACGCAGGCCTGGCCGAAGCGGCGCACCCTGTTACGCGTCGGATCGCGGGCAAGATCGCGCAGGAAAACCGGCAGGAGCCGAAGGAATCCTGGCCGGAACAGAGCCCGCCCGATGCCGCGCAGCACACGCCCCGGCTCCTCGTGCAGATACTCCGGCAGGTATGTCACGGGCGCCGTGATCTGCTTGTGCATGAGGTGGCGTGCGCCATCCGTCGGCTGACGCAGCGACCAGATCGAAAAAGGCAGTGCGCGCTGCTGCAGGCCCAGCAATTCCTGTGCGATGAACGTCTCCGACAGGCGCGGATAGCCCTTCATCGCAATCGCGATCCGCGGCTCCTTCACCTCGCTCATCGCCGGCCGATCAGCATGAAGCGCGTATAGTTCCTGCCCGGCAGCGCGCCGGAAAAATGGATCTCGGACAGTCCGACCTGCTCCTTGAACGCTTCAAGACTGGCGACGCAGCTTTTGTGGTCCGGCTCGCGATAATAATCGTTCGACTGCAACAGCACCGGCAGACCGGGCGGCAGCGATGCGACCCAGCCGGGCACATCGGCCAGATGCTCGCAGCTCGTGTTGATCACCAGGCCGGGCCGCTCGGGCTCCCTCGTGAAATCAAGCTGCATCATATCGGCAGTGACAGCGCCGAAGCGCTCTTCCGCGACATGGCGGCGATTCAGGCGTTCGGCGATYTCCGCACACGCGGGATCGCGGTCGAGGCTGACCACCCTGCCGAGGTCGAGCCGCGGATCATCCAGCAACAAAGCGCCGAGCACGCCATACCACGCCCCGAGCACCCAGACCGGCCCCTCCGGTCGCGGCAAAGTCTCGGCCAGCGCATCGACCAGCCAGCGCTTGGACGCGATCTGCTTGTGGTTGAAGGCGATCCAGAGTTCCGGCGGCATCCCCTGGCCGATCAGCCGCGCGAGATCGGCCACGACCCTGTTTCCGGTCAGGGCTGCGACACCGCGCAGAATGTCGTAGAAGGCGTCCGAAGGCGTGTCCGTGGTCATGCCATATCGCGAAGGGATGGGATGAATTCGGCCGGACCATATGCAAGCCCGGATATAAAGGCCAGTCACGAGAATGACGGCGCAATGGCCCCTTCGGGAACCTTGTTGCCCCATCTCGCCGGCCCCGGCGCCTGCTTGAGACAGGTGCTCGCCGCGCACGCGGTGCGGCACTGCCCGCATATCGTGGAKATCGGGGGCGCCGGGCTGCCGATCACCGGCTTTCTCACCCATTCCCCGCAATCGGTGACGGTGATCGACCCGAAAATACCGGCTTTCAAAGCAGATATACTGAACGGAAAGCCCTGCACGGTCCTGCATCGGGCCGCCAAGCTTCAGGCCATCGCGCTTGCCCCGCCGAAGCCCTATGCATTGGTGCTGCTCGGCCTGTCGCTCAAGCCCTTCGGGGGAACCGCGGCGACCCCGCCCGAACTGCTCGCCCTTGCGGAAGCAGCCGAGACCCTTGTGATCGACTACGCGCTCGATCTGGAACGCGCCTGCGGCCAGATCGGCGCGATCACGGCGACGCGGCCGGCTCCGCCGCTTATCGATCTCGCCATGACGATCGACGATCCGGCATTGCGCAGCGCCGGATACGACCGCCGCCGCTTCCTGGTCTATGGCCCGCCCTGAGCCTCAGACGTCCTGATTTTCGGGCTTCTGGTCAGCCTGCGTCTTGGGGCGCCGCCCAGCCGGATTCGCGGGGGTGGGCGTCTCGGTGGGAGCCCGCTGCTCCCCATTGCCAGCATCCTGCGTCGCGCCTTGCGTCGCCACTGCGCTGGCGTCCACCGCGTCAGCCTCATCCGCAGCGTCGATGCGTGGCGTCCTGGCGAAGCCATAGGCCGCCATCGGCGCATCCCGGCCCTTGATCATCACCTTCAGCGGAACGGCTTCGGCAAAGCTCCGGCCGGTCACTGCAACAGTCGTCTCCGAAACCACGATATCGGCGAGAACACGCCGTGTCGCGGCCTCGAACTGGCTCGCGATCGCCACCGTCTCGCCGACCGTGATCTCATGCCGGCCGAGGCTGTCATTCTCGACCGCGCCGACGACAGCCTGGCCGGTATGGATGCCGATGCCGATCCGCAGCGGCAGCGGCAGGGCCGCGCTGAACTCACGATTCAGGGCGTCGACCGCCCGCACGATGTCGCCAGCAGCCGCGATCGAAGCCAGTGCCGCCTTGGCCGGGCTGGCTTCCAGGCCGAACACCGCCATGAAGCCATCGCCATAGAGAGCATCGATGCGCCCGCCATGAGCGATGATCGCCTGCGCCATCTCGTCGAAGAAGCGATTGAGCAATCCGATCAGCTCATGCGGCAGTTGACGCTCCGACAGCGCCGAGAAAGCGCGCAGATCGGCCACCATCACGGTCAGGCCGCGCCGGGCAATGGAACTATCCAGTTCGACGGCTCGTATGGCCGATCCGAGTTTGGATGCGAGCAACAACTGCACCTGCAGGTCGTCGCGCGGTCGGATCTGGCAGGCGAGGCGGACACGCGGCGGCGCCGAAATCCGACGCAGCAGCTTCGCCTCGTTCGGCCCTGGCCAGTTGGACATCGCCGACCGGGCGTCGTTGCGTGCCTCCGGCGGCAGGGCCATTTGCACGGCCTCGCGCGCGGCGACGGAGAAGCCGATCAGGGCAAGAACCGGAATGAGGATCGCGACCAGAAGAAAGGGATCGCGCCACCGCGCATAGCTATCCCGGCTGCGCAGGATGAAGTGCAGGCCGATCATGCCATGCGTCCAGACCAGGAGCAGGAGCAGCGACTGCGCCAAGGCGTGCCCGGGCCAGAGCCGTCGCAGCACCGCGTGGTAGCTCTCGTCGATATGGAAATAATGCCCGATGATCCGGGTGCTGACGATATGGTCGACGAGCAGCAGGGGGATGGCGAGGCCCAGCGCGATCTGCAGGATTTCGCGCACCGGCATGCGGAAGGTCCGGCGCTGCGCGACTCGCACCAGAGCAAAGAGCGGGTGAACGATCAGAGCGCCATAGAGCGCGACGGTTCCCGGCCAGGAATGCCAGACAGCGTAGCGCCATTCCTGCACCTGCTCCATCGCCGCAACACCGGCGATCCCAACGGCATGGTTGAGGAAATGGGTCGTCGCGAAGACGAGCAGGACGAACCCTGACACCAGGCGGATATCCCGGCTCCAGGACGAAACCTGGCTCATGCCGGCATCGAATCCAGGCGAACGCTTCGTGCCGGTCTGCGGCAGACTCATGAGTTTTCCCGTGTCCTCAATGGACCTTCTCGCTATGCAGGACGTAATTGGCCAGTCGGTACAGGCGCGAGGCCAGATCACGTGACAGCGCAACGCTGAAATCGGGAACGGTGCCGAGCAGTTCGAAGAACAGATCCTTCGGCAGGCGGAGCGCGCAGACCTCGGTCTTGGCGACAGCTTCGCCGAGATAGGCCTGGTCGCTCAGCATCGGCACGTCGCCGAAGATGCTTCCCGTCTCGAACTGGAAGCGCTTGGCGGGGCGTTCACCCTCCATGTGGAGGAGCTCCACCTCTCCCTCCAGGATGAAGTAGACGCCTTGCGGCCTCTCTCCTTCCCGGATGATGACGGTCCCCGGCTCGAAATGCAGGCGTTCACCCATCAAGGCCACAAGCTTGAGCCGTGGCGCCGGCAGGCTGCGAAAGAGCGGTATGCTCCGCAGGCAGGCGATATCGCTTTCGAGCGTCATTGTCGCACCTCTACCCCCTCGGCGACCCGCAACGGAGATGAAACGGCCCGATGTTCCGTTTCGTCCTCGCCATCGCTGTCGCCGTCTTCAATCACGCCGAAGGATCCGTTGAACACGAGCCTCGGCGAAATGTCCCTGGCGAGACTACCATCACCAAGAAGTAGAAACAGTGTCATGCCGGCACAATGCTTGCGCAAGCGGCTGATGATTTCACCACCCTTGTTTGTCGTGGCAAGCAGCGCACTCGGATCGAGAATCGCGATCTGCGGCGTCTTGATCAAGGCTTGGGCGAGTGGGATCGCGAGCCGGATCCGGGCCGGCAGATAGCGGCCACGCAGCCCGCAATCGGTGTTGAGTCCGACGCGATAGAGCGAGCCGTCCAGACCTGCGCGAGACAGCGCCGTTCGCATGATGTCGGCAACCTTGCGGCCGGCATCGCTGATGCCGAAGCCGATGCGCCCGAACAGAAGATTGTCGCGGATGCTGGCCCCATCCATGACGCGGTCCGGGTCATAGAAATCGACCGAACTGGCAGCATCCGCCGGCAAATGGGCCTTGAAACTTGCCCGCGCACGCAAAATCCGCCGCCGCAGGGCATCGTCCAGCAAGTTGAGGCGGTGCTTCGGTTCGATATAGCCGAGCGCGAGCGCCATCAGGTTTCGCTCCGTTTCCGGATCGAGCGGGCTGCGCATATCGTGCTTGGCAAGAACCGAGGCCAGGCTCTTCAGTATCTCGAGGTCGAAGTTCGTGCCAAAGGAATACCTTTCGAACAAGGCATGGCCGGCCGGCAGTCCCTCGAAGATCTCGACCACCGTCGAGACGATGCGCGCACCCACTTCGACGAGCGGCTCGATCAGCGCTTCGGCCTGCATCAGGGCGCGCGCATAGGGCTCCGCCAGCAGGGTATCATTGGCGAAACGCGCCCCCTTGCGCGCCCCGAAGATCAGGTTCTCCGCAATGGTCGCGTTGGCATTGTAGCGTTTGGGATCGAATGTCTCGACCAGTCCGGCAAGCTTGCTCTTGGACAGTTCCGCCGCCACGACCTTGCGGGCTTCGGTGATCCTGTCGATGATCGACTGGTCGAGCGGCAGGACGACCTTGCCGTCCAGTCCGAGCTCGTAGACGTCCTCGTCGCAGCCAAGGACCTCCAGAATCCGCTGGACATGCGCTTCAAGCTCGGCGGCGTCGGCGAGCCCCACCCCTTCATAGTCGGTCCAGTCGGCCGCAAACGAGAAGGGCGTATTGCCGGAGCGGACCGCTTCGATCAGCCGCCTGTGCTCTTGCGGCGTGATCGGTTCCTTTGGCTTCAGGCTCGGCCGCCGGCGCCTGAGGGGCAGCAGGATGTTGTCGCGCAGCGTGCCGTTGATGATCTCGACCTCCTGGCCGGCATAACCGATCAGATGGCTTGCCTTCTCGACCGAAAATCGCGCGAGGCTGGCCCTGTCGATCAGGACCCGTCCCGAATAGGACATGATCTGGCGGCCTAGGATGCGGCCGAAGACGTCGCGCGCTCCCCCCGGCGGCCCGATGACGGCAACGACACTGGGACGAGGCACCTGAAACGACAAGGGCGACAGCAGCGGCTGGCCGCGGTTATCGAGCATCTGGACGCTGTCGAGCCTGATCTCGCCCTTGTCGGGCAGGTTCGAACAATCCTCCTCCTCGTCGAGCACCATTGTCTCGTCAGGGTTGAACTGGCCGACGACCTGTTCGTACTTGATGGTGACGTCGTTGCGCTGCTGATCCCAGTCGATCAGTTCCTTGATCGGCGGCGGCAGATCGCGATAGGCCGCGATCACGGCAACGAGCTGGCCGATATCGAGCCGGCCCTGCAGGGCAAAATAGCCCCCGACTGCGTAGAAGAAGAATGGCGTGATCTGGGCCAGCAGGTTGTTGAGGAACTTGACCGCGAATTTGCGCTTGTAGAGCGCGTAGCGGATGTCGAAAAGGTTGCCGAGACGCCCGGCAATATCCGACTGCATATAGTTGGTGACGCCATGCCCCTGAATGGTCGGACCGGCATCCACGATCTCGCCGATCCTCCCCGCGAGCAGGCGCGATGCGATCTGCCTTTCGCGGCCAAGCCGTAACTGCTCCCGCCGCAGGATCGGGATGATGATCGCCTGGGCGATCACGATGAACAGTGCGATCGAGCCCAGCCAGACGCTTTGCACCATGATGAAAACCAGCGCCGTCAACGCCTGGCTAAGCAGGAAGACCGGCTGGATGAAGGCATCACCGACGAAACCGCCGATCGGCTCGACCTCGTCCTTGATCATGCTTGCCACTTCGGCCGGCTTGACCGCCCTGATATCCTCCGGCTGGAAGCGCATGAGCTGGCTGAACAGGTCGTAGCGCATGCGCCTCAGCATCCGCTCGCCGAGGATGCCCTTGCGCACGTTGATCACGTATTTGAAGACGCCGTTGATCAGCACCAGCACAAGGAAATAGAAGCTCAGCCCGAAGAGCAGCCCGAGCTGGCCGACCTGGAAGCCGTCGAACAGGTGGACGCTGCCGCCGCCGAAGATGTCCGGCCAATGCAGCGTGATGTCCATCAGCGTCGCGCTGGTCTGGCCGTCCTTGAAGGCTCCGCCCTGGATCGCATCGTTGACGATGCGCTTCGGCACGACGAACGAGGCCCAGTTGAATGGAATTGAGGCAAGGATGATCAGCAGGACGACGATCTGTTCGCCACGGCTCTTCTGCCAGATGTAACGAAAGAGGTTCGTCTCCAAGGGACGTCCTGTCTGGCGAACCGGATGGTGCACCGCTTATTGAGTTTCGCGTCATATGTGTGTCAGTCACGGCCCTTGCGCAATGTCGCAATGCGGCATGCCCACGGCTTGCTTGGCGCCCGGCCGCATGTTTCGATCACAATGCGCGGAGGAACGACGATGCGGCTGAGAGGTGTCGGACGGCGGTTGGCAGGGATGTCAGGGATTGCCCTGCTCGCGCTGACACCGCCGTCATTGGCTGCGGCACAGGACGGATCTTCGCTGTTCCTGAGGGATGCTTTCGATGCCGGGCGCTTCGCCCTCGAAGGCGGGCTCTATTATAAGGACAATGCCGAACAGCGCGCCGGACAGGTGACATTTCAGGAGAAAGGCGCCCTGGATGGCAGGGGCGCGCTCACCCTGTCGGTCAAGCCGCTCTGCGCGAAGGGCGCGCGCAATTGCAGCGAAAGGGCCGAGGTCTGGGAGAAGCCCGAGGTCCTGGCAAGCTACGATCAGACGGTCTGGCACGGCTTCGCCATGCGCCTCGACGATCCCGTGCCGCAGGACGATGCCCGCTATGTCATGGCGCAGTGGAAGCGCCAGATCACGCCCGGAGCAGAGGGAGATTATTCGCCCTTTCTGGCGCTCAGGCTGTTTCAGGGGCGGCTTGGTGTCACCGTAGAGACCGACATGATCGAGGTCTTTCCGATCGGCGGCGCAGAACGCCCAGACGGCTGCCTCCCCGGAGAGGCCCTGGCCGTGAACCGTCGTGTCGCGCGGCAGACCCGCGCTCTGGTGGCGCTTGAGACCGGCAGCACGCGGGCCGACTACCCCGCCTATTTCAATGCCTGCGCGCCAGGAATCCAGGTGACCCATCACGCCGGGCTGCCGCCTGCTCGCGCGGGCTGGATCGACTTCGTTTTTCGCTCGAGCCCCGGCCCGCAGGGCAACGGCCATGTCGAGATCGTGGCGAACGGCCGACACGTCGCCACGATCAAGGGCCCGATCGGCCATCGCGGCCCAGGCCTCGGAAAGAAGCAGTATTTCAAGTTCGGACCTTACCGCGCCGCCAACACAGGCCCGTGGAGCGTAAGTTACGACGATTTCCGGCGCGGGCCGCGTTGCGCGGATGTCATCCGGAACGGGCAATGTCCGCCGGAATGAGCGCGCGCAAGACAGAGATTGGCAAGACGCAACTTTCCACGTCTAGTGCCAGGGGACCCGGTGACCCGGGAGTGAATACGGGGTTCAGGCGTTAGCAGCTCATGGATATCTTGCGGATCAGCGATTTGCGGATCGGCTTCACGGTGCACGGGTTCGCCCGGGATGTCGTGAAGGGGGTCAGTCTGCGTGTCCCCGCGGGGAAGACAGTTGCCCTTGTCGGCGAGTCCGGATCCGGCAAATCGGTGATCTCGCAGGCGATCATGGGGCTCCTGCCCCGCGCGGGCGCCGTCACCGGCGGAGAGATCCTATTTCGCGATCCGCTCGACCGGAACACCGTGATCGACATTGCGGGCCTGACCGCCGAAGGCGAAGCGATACGCGCGCTGCGCGGCGGCCGTATCGGCATGATCTTCCAGGAGCCGATGTCCTCGCTCTCACCGGTGCACACCATCGGCAACCAGATCGAGGAAGCCCTGCAACTGCATCGCCCGACCGATGATGCTTCGGCACGCCGGCAGATCGAGACGATGCTTCGGCGCGTCGGCTTCAAGGACCCGGTGCGCGCCTACGGCTATTACCCGTTCGAGCTTTCCGGCGGTCTGCGTCAGCGCGCCATGCTCGCCATGGCCCTGATCTGCCAGCCCGCCCTGCTGATCGCGGACGAGCCGACCACTGCTCTTGACGTCACCATCCAGGCCCAGGTGCTCGACCTGATGCGAGATCTCCAGGCCGAGATGGGCATGGCGATCCTGCTCATCACCCATGATCTCGGCGTCGTTGCCAACATGGCCGACGAGGTTGTGGTGATCTATCACGGCGAGATCATGGAAAGCGGTCCTGTCGAGGATATCTTCCGACGTCCGCGACACCCGTATCTCAAAGCGCTGCTGAAAGCCTCGCCGCATTTCGACATGCAGGAGGGCGAGCGGCTGGTCGCATTGCGCGAGGCACGTGCCCAGCCTGTGGCAACGCCGCGTGCCGCCCCGCTCATCTCCCGGCCTGCCAATGCGCCGCCATTGCTGAGCGTGCGCCACCTGCGCAAGACCTACACCACTGGCTCGCGCGGGTTCTTCGGCAAGGGCACCCAGGCTACGGTGCTTGCGGTCGACGATGTCGGGTTCGACATCGCGCGGGGCGAATGCCTCGGCCTTGTCGGCGAGAGCGGCTGCGGCAAGACCACCGTCAGCAAGATCATCATGCGCGCGATCACGCCCGATGCCGGGGCGGTGACCTTCAATGACGGCTTCGGCCCGACAGACGTCCTCTCCCTGCAGGGCGAGGAGCTGCGGCGCTTCCGTCAGCGAGTCCAGATGATCTTCCAGGACCCGGTCTCGTCTCTGTCGCCGCGCATGACCGTCATGAACATCCTGCGCGAGCCGCTGGTGATTCACGAGCGCGGTGACGGCGCCGAGCAGACGGCCCGCGTGCGCAGCCTGATGGAGAGCGTTGGGCTCGATCCGCGCTTCCTCAGCCGTTACCCGCATTCCTTCTCCGGTGGCCAACGTCAGCGCATCGGCATTGCGCGCGCGCTCGCGCTCGACCCGGACCTGATCGTTTGCGACGAACCGGTATCGGCGCTCGATGTCTCGGTGCAGGCGCAGATCCTCAACCTGCTCAAGGACCTACAGGCCGAGCGCGGCCTCACCTTCCTGTTCATCTCGCACAATCTCGCCGTCGTGAACTACATGGCGGACCGGATCGCGGTCATGGCCAATGGCCACATCGTCGAACTCGCGCCGCGCCACGCCCTCTTTGCCTCGCCAGCTCACCCCTATACGAAAGCCCTGCTGCGCTCGGTGCCCTTCGCCGATCTCGACCGCAAGCTCGATTTCAAGCTCGTCGCACCCGGCGGCGCCTCCGATTACAGCCATTGGGCGCCGGCCTTCAGACCGGAACCCGGCGTCAGCCTCGAGCCGCTATCCCTGGGCGAAGGCCACTACGTCCTGGCCCGTCCGGAAGCAAACCACAGGGAGTTGGTCTGATGACATCCCGCCGGCAGCATCCCACACGCCGTGCCGCTCTCTTGCTCGGAGCCGGCGCTCTCGCCGTTCAGGGCCTGCCGCGCGGCGTGCTCGCACGCGAACCCAACCCGATGGATTTCATCGACAGCCCATTCTGGGCCGAGAAGGTGGCGGCAGGCACCATGCCGGTGATCGCGCTTCGCCTGCCGGAAGAGCCCCGCGTGATCGAAGTGTCCGGCCCCGACCGTGTTCCCGGGCGGCATGGTGGCACGATGCGCATGCTGATGGGCGACCAGCGCGACATCAGGATGATGACGCTCTACAGCTATACCCGGCTTCTCGTCTATGACGACAACCTCGAACTCGCGCCGGACATCCTGGAGGCGGTCGACGTCAAGGACGGCCGTGTCTTCACGCTGAAGCTGCGCAAGGGGCATCGCTGGTCGGACGGCAGCCCCTTCACCACGGAGGATTTCCGCTACTGGTGGGAGGATTTCGCCAATAACCGGCGCCTCTCACCTGGCGGGCCGCCCCAGGCGATGCTCGCGGGCGGCGAGAAGCCGGTCTTCGAAGTGCTGAGCGAGACCGAGGTCCGCTACAGCTGGAGCAAGCCGAACCCGGTCTTCCTGCCCTCGCTCGCCGACGCCCAACCGACCTATATCTACATGCCTTCGGGCTACCTGAAGCAGTTCCACGAGCGCTACGCCGACAAGGTCACGCTCTATGCCCGCGTCAAGACGGCGCGCGTCAAGGACTGGGGCTCGCTGCACGAGCGGTTCTCGCGCATGTACAGGCCCGAGAACCCCGATCTGCCGACGCTCGACCCCTGGCGCAATCTGACATCGCTCCCCGCCGAGCAGTTCGCTTTCCAGCGCAACCCCTATTTCCACCGCGTCGACCAGGCCGGGCGGCAGTTGCCCTATGCCGACGAAGTGACAATCACGATTGGCACGAATTCGCTGATCCCCGCGAAGACCGCAGCCGGCGAGAGCGACCTCCAGGCGCGCTATCTCCGTTTCGACAATTACACCTTCCTGAAGGACGCCTCGAAGCGGATGAATTTCGACGTCAGGCTCTGGAAGCGGGCCGAAGGCTCCTGGTTTGCGCTGATGCCGAACCTGAATGCCATCGATCCGATCTGGCGCGATCTCAATCGCGATGTCCGTTACCGCCGCGCCCTCTCCGTCGCGATCAATCGCAAGGACATCAACCAGGTG
>NZ_JBFTRC010000027.1:0-41317 GCF_056399325.1 Allobosea sp. 01N443 | reverse complement strand
GGTGAGGCCAAGACGCTGTCTGCCGATATCGTGCTGGTCGCGATCGGCCGTCGTCCGAACACCGATGGCCTCGGCCTGGACGCCGCTGGTGTCGCGACCGAGCGTGGTCGCGTCGTGATCGACGACCATTTCAAGACCAACGTCGCGGGCATCTATGCCATTGGCGACGTGGTGCGCGGTCCGATGCTCGCTCACAAGGCCGAGGACGAGGGCATGGCGGTGGCCGAGCTGATCGCCGGCAAGGTTGGGCATGTGAACTATGACGCCATCCCGAGCATCATCTACACGGCTCCCGAAGTCGCCGCGATCGGCAAGACCGAGGAGGAGCTGAAGGCTGCGGGCATCGCCTACAAGATCGGCAAGTTCCCCTTCACCGCCAATGGCCGCGCCCGCGCCATGCGCCACACAGAGGGCTTCGTGAAGTTCCTCGCCGATGCGGCGACCGACCGCGTGCTCGGCTGCCATATCATCGGCCCGCATGCCGGGGACCTGATCGCCGAAGTCACGGTGCTGATGGAGTTCGGCGGCTCGTCGGAGGATCTCGCCCGCACCTGCCATGCTCATCCGACGCTGGCCGAGGCGGTCAAGGAAGCTGCGCTCGCCGTCGACAAGCGCGCGATCCATATGTGAGCGGCATCTCGATTCCCGGCCGAAGCGTAGGCGGAGGCCCGGGAATCTCAGCCCCTATGACAAACGCCCGGCGCTTCGCCGGGCGTTTCACGTTTCGGGTGATGCGAAGGCAGAACCGGCGTCCGCGTGACCTCGGCTTTATCGGCCCCGCCTTGCATGAAAGGCGGTCAGGGTGTTGCGCAGCAGGCAGGCGATGGTCATCGGGCCGACGCCGCCCGGTACAGGCGTGATCGCGCCTGCAACCTTCACGGCCTCGGCAAAGTCGACATCGCCGGCGAGCTTGCCGTCGGGCAGGCGGTTGATGCCGACATCGATTATGGTGGCGCCGGGCTTGATYCAGTCACCCCTTACGAAGTGGGGCCGCCCGACCGCCGCGACCAGGATGTCGGCGCGCCGGCAGATTGCGGGAAGATCGCGGGTACGGGAATGGGCGATGGTGACGGTGCAGTCGGCCTGGACCAGCAACTGCGCCATCGGCCGGCCGACGATGCCCGAGCGGCCGATCACCACGGCTTCCAGTCCGGCGAGCGTTGGCAGGGTCTGCTTCAGCAGGATCATCGAGCCGAGCGGCGTGCAGGGGATCAGGCTGGCCTGGCCGTTGGCGAGGCGGCCGACATTGATCGGATGGAAGCAGTCGACGTCCTTGGCGGGGTCTATCGCCTCGATCACACGGTCGGGATTGATGTGCTTCGGCAAGGGCAATTGCACCAGAATGCCGTCGACTCTGTCGTCGGCATTCAGCGCGGCGACCTTGGCCAGCAACTCCGCTTCGCTGGTCTCGGCCGGCAGGCGGTGAACCGCAGAGTTCATGCCGATCTCGCCGGCAAGCTTTTCCTTGGAGTTCACATAGACACGGCTCGCCGGGTCGTCGCCGACGAGCACGACATGCAGGCCGGGGACCAGGCCCCGTTCAGCCTTGATCGCGGTGATCTCCTGGCCGATCTCGGCACGCAGTGCCGCAGCTGCCGCCTTGCCGTCGATGATGCGCGCCTGATCCGCCATGACCCACCGCCTGTGTTTCGCTGAGTGCTCCTCATGCGCGATCATCGTGCGGGCGGCAAGTATCGACGCACCATTATCGATGCGCCGTCGCCTTGGCCATTTGCGCCAAAGGCGCTGTTCTTGCCTGCGGCGACGGCAGCGTGATCGCCGCCTTGCCGCCACTCATGCTGGCCTGTATCGAGCGAGGGCAAGGCAGCGATTGACGGGATGGAGTGCTGACGACGTGACGACAGGATTTGCCGCCATTCCCGCCTCGACCAGCTATCGCCTGACCAATGCCCGCTCCCCGCTCTGCCTGATCGAGGGCGCGGACCTTGCTGCCGATCGTGATGGACTGGCGCTGGTCGACCTTCGCGTCGAGGATGGGCGCATCGCGTCGATCCTGCCGGCCGGTACGGAAGCGCCGGAGGGCGGTCCCAGGCTCGATCTCGATGGCGGCATCGTGCTGCCGCGGCTGGTCGATGCGCATGTCCATCTCGACAAGGGCCATATCTGGCCGCGCCGCCGCAATCCGGACGGCACCTTCATGGGCGCACTCGAGAATGTCATGGCCGATCGCGAGGCCAATTGGACGTCGGAAGATGTGCGTGCCCGCATGGATTTCGGCCTGCGCTGCGCCTTCGCCCATGGCACGAGCGCGGTCCGCACCCATATCGACTCGCTCGGCAAGCAGATCGGCATCTCCTGGCCGGTGCTGGCCGAGATGCGGGCGGAATGGGCCGGGCGTGTCGCGCTGCAGGCCTCGCCRCTTTTCGGCATCCAGTTTGCGCTCGACGCCGAGCACATGCAGGCGGTGACGCGGGCCGTGAAGGCGCATGGCGACGGCATCTTCGGCTGCGTCACCTATATGATCCCGGAGCTCGCGGAGGCGCTCGACATCGTCTTCCGCACGGCGATCGAGAACGGCTTCGATCTCGACTTCCATGTCGATGAGACCAATGATCCGGCGGCGCGGTCGCTTGAATACATTGCCGAGGCCGCACTCCGGCATCGCTTCACCGGAAAGATCCTCGCCGGCCATTGCTGTTCGCTCGCTGTGCAGGCTCCGCAGGATGAGGCGCGGATCATCGCCAAGGTCGGGCAAGCCGGCATTGCGGTTGTGTCCCTGCCGATGTGCAACATGTATCTGCAGGACCGCGACGGCGGCCGCACGCCACGCTGGCGCGGCGTCACTGCGCTGCACGAACTGAAGGCTGCCGGCGTGGCGGTGATGATCGCTTCCGACAATACGCGCGATCCGTTCTATGCCTATGGCGATCTCGACCTCGTCGAGGTGCTGCGCGAAGGCACCCGCATCCTCCAGCTCGATCATGGCCCGACCGATTTCGCGGCGATGATCGCGCGCGCACCGGCTGCGATCATGGGCGTCGCCGACAAGGGCGTTGTGGCGCCAGGACTGTCCGCCGACCTGATCCTGACCCGCGCCCGCGATTGGACCGAATTCTTCGCGCGCCCCCAGGCTGATCGCACGGTGCTGGTCGCCGGCAAGGCGATCGACCGGACGCTGCCGGATTACCGCGAACTCGACCATCTGATGAGCAAGAGCGCATGAGCCCCCGCTACGACATCGCCGCCCTGAAGAACCGTCTCGGCGGAATCAGGACCGAGGACAATCCGGCGCTGGTGAAGCAGAAGAGCCGCGACTTCTTCTGGTACTCGCCGACCCTCAAGCGTCAGCTCGACCACGTCACGGCCGATATCATCGTCTCGCCGACCAGCGAGGCCGAGGTGCTGGACGTCCTTGCGGCCGCTCATGCACTCGGCATTCCGGTGACGCCGCGCGGCACCGGGACCGGCAATTACGGCCAGGCGATGCCGCTCTCTGGCGGGGTGCTGCTCGATCTCTCGGGGTTCAACAAGGTCAAGTCGATCGGGCCTGGACGCTATGTCGCCGAGCCGGGCGCGGTCATGGCCCGCATCGACGAGCAGACGCGGGCGCATTCCAGGCAGGAGCTGCGCCTGCATCCCTCGACCTATCAGACCGCCTCGATCGGCGGCTTCATCGCCGGTGGTTCGGGCGGCGTCGGCTCGATCAAATGGGGTGGCCTGCGCGACTGGGGCAACATCATCCGGCTCAAGGTCGCGACGATGGAGGCCTCGCCCCGGATCCTCGAATTCACCGGCGACGACCTGCACAAGGTTGCCCATGCCTATGGCACCAACGGCATCATCACCGAGGTCGAGATGCCGCTCGGGCCCGCCTATGACTGGGTCGACGTCATCCTCGGCTTCGACACGCTGCGCGCGGCGACCGAGTTCGCCAATGCGCTTGGTGAGCAGGACGGGCTGGCTCTGAAGAACCTCGCGGTCGTCGCGGCCCCGGCGCCGCATGACTATTTTCTGCGGCACAAGAAATTCCTGCCGCGCGACAGCCATGTCGTGATCGTCATGGCGGCGGATTTCGCAGTCGATGCACTGCTCGCCTATGCCCGGCATTTCCGCGGCGCCGAACTGCTGATGCGCTCCGACAAACTCTCGCCGGAAGAGGCCAAGGGCCTGCCGCCCGGCTATGAGCTGGGCTGGAACCACACGACGCTGCGGGCGCTGCGGGTTGACCCGTCCATCACCTATCTCCAGGTGCTCTACCCCTTCCCGAACCAGGTCGAGCTGATCCAGCGCATTCATGAGCGCTTTGGCGACGAGGTGCGCTGCCATCTCGAATTCGTCCGCTTCGACGGCAAGGTCACCTGCTTCGGCCTGCCGCTGGTGCGCTTCACCAGCGAGGAGCGGCTCGAGGAGATCATGGCGATTCATGAGGAGATGGGAGCGCCGATCTTCAACCCGCATCGCTACACCTTGGAAGAAGGCGGCATGAAGCAGACCGACGAGCTGCAGCTCGCTTTCAAGCGCGAGGCCGATCCGCAAGGCCTGCTCAATCCCGGCAAGATGATCGCCTGGGAGGATCCGTCCTACGATTACAAGTCTGGCAAGACCTTCCTGTTCCGCAGCCTGGCCGATGCCGGCGTGGGTGGATGATCATGCGCGTGCTCGTCCTTTACGCTCATCCCGATCCGGACAGTTTTGGGGCGGCGTTGCATCGGGCCGTGGTGAAGGGGCTCGAAGAGGCCGGCCATGAGGTCGACGATTGCGATCTCAATGCCGAGGGCTTCGATCCGGTGCTGAGCCGGGAGGGCCGGGTCGGCTATCACGATGTTGCCAGCAACACGCTTCCGGTTGCCGGCTATGTCGAGCGGCTACGAGCAGCCGAGGCGCTGGTCCTGTGCTTTCCTGTCTGGAATTTCGGCTATCCCGCGATCCTCAAGGGCTATTTCGATCGCGTCTTCCTGCCCGGTGTTTCGTTCAAGCTGAACGATGGCAAGGTCAGGCCCAATCTCTGGAATATTCGCCGTCTCGTGGCCGTCACAACCTATGGCGGCTCGCGCTGGCGCGCCTTTCTGATGGGCGATCCGCCGCGCAAGGTGGTGTGTCGGGCCCTGCGCGCCGTTTGTCATCCGAGTGCACGCCCGCTTTACCTGGCTCACTACGACATGAATCGCGCAACAGCGGGCAGCCGCGACGCCTTCCTTGCGCGCGTCTCGAAAAAGATGCGTACTCTGTGATTGTGCGCTGCACTTGCGTCATCACACTGTCATGATCRCAAGCGATCTCAGAGCCGGCGAATAGATTTCCGAGCAGTTTCCAAGGACCGGCTCATGACCAAGTCCCTCGAGAAAAGCGTCGGTCGAGCTCTCCTTGTGGCTGCGCGCCTGCATCGGGCGCGCATGGGCGAGAGGCTCAACGGCCTCGGGCTCTTTCCCGGGCAGGAGCAGGCGCTGAAGGCCCTCCAGCCAGCCCCTATGACGATGGGCGAACTGGCGACCCTGCTTCGGGTCAAACCGCCGACCGTGTCCAAGACCATTGGCCGGYTCTCCTTGCAGGGGCTGGTGACGCGCGAGGGCGGTAGCCGCGATGGCCGGCTGGTTCAGGTCGCGTTGACCGAGCACGGTCAGAAGACCGCGGCTGCGCTCGATGCGGTCTGGAATCAGGTCGAGGACGAACTGCTGGAAAAGCTCGACGCCAAGGAGCGCAAGCAGCTCCGCAAGCTGCTGCGCAAGGCCTCGAAGGGCCTGTCCAAGGCCGGGGCCGAAATCGACGAGCCTGACGCCGATGGGGACGAGGCCGAGGCTGAGGCCTGATCAGCGCATGGAACGCATGCCCTCTGGCGCTGGCGTCGTTCCCTAAATCGGTTAAATCTCTCTCCGTCATTCTTCTCACGCATGACGGGACGGTCCTTTGCCCGCCTATTCCCATCGACCGGAAACGGGCCGCTCCCGCCTGATCGCCATCGGGCTGATGTGCGGTGCCGTGCTGTGCTTCTCGCTGCTCGATACCAGCGCGAAATGGCTGGCCGGTCATATGGACCCGCTTCAGGTGGTGTTCGCGCGCTATGCCGGCAGCATGATCCTGGTCTCGCTGCTGCTGAACCCCTGGAGCCATCCCGGTATCCTGCGCACCAAGAAGCCCTGGCTGCAGGCGGTGCGTTCGCTGTTGCTGCTCGGTTCAACGGCCCTGAACTTCTTCGCGCTGAAATATCTGCAGCTCGCCGAGACCGTGTCGATCATGTTCGCGACGCCGCTTCTGGTGGCGCTGGTTTCCGGGCCGCTGCTCGGAGAATGGCCCGGGCCACGCCGGCTCGTCGCGATCGGTGTCGGGTTCATCGGCGTGCTCGTGATCACACGGCCCGGCCTTGGCGGCATGCATCCGGCGGCGCTGCTCTGCATGATCGGCGTCGTCTGCTACGCCTTCTATTCGATCTCGACCCGGCTTCTGGCGGCCTTCGACCCGCCGGAGACGACAATGGTCTATTCCGGCGTCGCGGGAACGGTCGCGCTGCTGCCGCTTATTCCCCTGTTCTGGACCTGGCCGGATGGACCGTTGCCCTGGGCGTTGATGCTGGTGACCGGCGCCATGGGCGGCTTCGGGCATTGGCTGCTGATCCTGGCGCACCGGCTGGCGCCCGCGACGGTGCTGGCGCCGTTCATCTATTCGCAGATCGTCTGGATGGTCACGTTGGGCTATCTCGTCTTCGGGCAGCTACCCGACCGCTGGACCTTCATCGGCGCAGCCATCGTGATCTCGTCGGGCTCTATCTGCTCTATCGCGAGCGGGTCCGGGCCGTGCCCGAGGGCTCGGCCCGGCTCGATTGAGCACTGGCAGGGCTCAGTCCTTCGGGGCCAGCGAAAGGCCGCTCTGCTGGGCGATCCAGTCGGAGAGCATCGGCACGTAATCATCGCCCCGGCCATTGGCAACGGCGGAGGCATAGGCGTTCTTGACGGCGTTGCCGATCGGGTTCGGGACGCCTGCCGCATTGGCGACGCCTTCGAGATAGCGCACATCCTTCAGCGCGTTGACCAGCGTGAACTTGTGCGCGTCACGGTCGCGCTCCAGTACGTATTTCATGAAGGTCTGATAGAAGCCGCAATCCATCCGGCTGCCGGAGAGCACGCTGTTGAAGGTCTGCGGCGTGATGCCGATCTTCTGGGCCAGAGCGAGCGCCTCGGAATAGATCGCGCCATAGCCCATCGACAGGAAGTTGTTGAGCAGCTTCATCTTGTGACCGTCGCCGACGGGGCCGAGATGGACGACCTTCTGCGCCCAGGCCTCGCAGGCCGGCTTGATGCGCGCGAAGACCGCATCGCTGGCGCCGATCATGGTCGAGAGCTGGCCCTGAGCGGCCTGTGCCGGCGTGCCGCCGAGCGGTGCGTCGCAGAGATGCAGGCCGTTCGCCTCGAGTTCGGCGGCAAGGCGGATGGTCGAACCGGGATCTGAGGTCGAGCAATCGACCACGATCGTGCCGGGCCCGGCGCCGGCGACGATGCCGTCCGGGCCGTTCAGCACGGCCTCGACCTGGGGCGAGCCGGTCACGCACAGGAAGATGATCGTCGCCTGCGAGGCCAGTTCCTTCGGTGTCCTGGCTTCGGTTGCACCAGCCGCCACCAGTTCCTCGACCGGCTTGCGGTTGCGGTGGCCCATCACCGTCAGCTGGAAGCCCTTGTCGAGGAGATTGCGGGCCATGCCTTGCCCCATCAGGCCGACGCCGATGAAGCCGATCGACTCTTTCGCGGTGCTCATCTTCAATTTCTCCGACTTATATGAGAAGGACTCGATCAGACGGCCTTTCGCAGGCCGGTTGAAACTCGCGGGACTCTTTCGCTTCCGTCTGAAGAGGGCGTGTCATGACCAGCAACGGCCACACCCCCGAGGCCGGGCCAGCCGGGAAGGCGGGACTGGCTGCGCCGGGCCGTGGGCGGGTGACATTGCAGATCATCGCCGACCATCTCTCGGTGTCGACGGCGACGGTGTCGCTGGCCCTGCGCGGCTCGCCTCTCGTCGCGGACGCGACACGGCTGCGGGTTCAGCAGATCGYGCGCGACATGGGCTACAGCTACAACCGCAGCGCCGCGTCGCTGAGGACCGACCGCACCAATATCCTTGGCGTCGGCTTCCACGACATCACGAATCCCTATTTCGCCGAACTCCTGGCCGCGATCGAGGAAACGGCGACGGCGCATGGCCGCTCGATCCTGCTCGGTACCTATGCGGAGAACCTGGAGCGGCAGGACCGGGTCCTGAACACCCTGAAGGAGTATCGACCCGACGGCATGGTGATCTGTGCCGCAGGCGGCAGCACGGCTGAAACCTTCGGCCATCTGATTGAGGCCGGTGTCCCGCTGGTCCAGCTCTCCCGGGAGATTCCGGGTCTCGACCTCGATTTCGTGGGGTCGGATGATCATCACGGCACCGTGCTGGCGCTGGAGCATCTGATCGGTCTTGGCCACCGGCGCATCGCCTTCCTCGGCGAAAACAACCTGATCTCGACGGGCCGCAACCGGTATCGGGGCTATTGCGAGACGCTCGCCCGGCACGGGATTCCGCTTGATCCTGCGTTGGTCTATGCRTCGATCGGCACCCGCGAGAACGGCCTCAAGGGCATTCAGAAGGTGCTCGATGCGCAGAATCCGCCAACCGCGGCCGTCTGCTTCAATGACCTCATCGCCTTCGGCGCGATGCTCGGCCTGCGTCATCGTGGGCTGGAGGCCGGGGTCGAGTTTTCGCTCGTGGGCTGCGACGACGTCCAGGAAGCGGCGCAGTGGTATCCGGCGCTGACCACGCTGAAGAACTTCCAGGACGAGATGGGCCGCAAATCGGCGGAACTGCTGATCCGGCGCATCGAGAATCCGACTGCGCCGACGCAGCGGATCGTGCTGACGCCGGAGCTCGTCGTGCGGGGCACGACGACACCGCCCAAACGCTAGATCCCGCTCATGGATCATTCGCGGGTTTGGCGTTGAGCGCGCGATAGGCGCGCACGACCTGCGAATCGTCGCGCGCGCCATGGCCGAGGCCCGAGCTCGCCAGGAACATCTGATGTGCAGCGGCGGCGAGCGGCAGTGCTGTCCTGGCGGCGCGGCCGGCATCGAGCACGATCCCGAGATCCTTGACGAAAATGTCGACCGCACTGGCGACGGGGGCATCTTCCAGCAGCATGCGCGGACCGCGATCCCGCAGCATCCAGGACGAGGCAGCCGAGCCACCCATGATCTCGAAGAGAATCTTGCCGTCGATCCCCGCCTTCTCGGCGAGCGAGAGCGCTTCGGCCGCCACCGCGATATGGACGCCGCAGAGCAGTTGGTTGACCGTCTTCACGGTCGCACCCTGCCCGGGCTTCTGGCCGACATGGAAGACCTTGTCGCCCATCGCATCGAGCACGGGCTTTGCCAGTGCGAAACTCTCCTGCGGCGCACCGACCATGATGGTCAGCGTCGCGCCGCGCGCGCCGCTGATGCCGCCGGAGACCGGGGCATCGACGAAGTGACGGCCGGTTTTCGTGACCTCCGTCGCGATCGCCTCGACCTCGCCGGGAGGGCAGGTCGCCATCAGCAGCACGCTCGCGCCGGGCGCGAGTGCCGCCAGGGCGCCGGCCTCGAACAGGACCGAGCGCGCCTGCGCGGCATTGACGACCATCAGGACGAGCGCATCGGCATCTCTTGCGGCCGCCGCGGCGCTCTCGGCAGCGTGGCCTCCGGCTGAAACTAGCGCCTCGCGGGCGCTCTTGCGCATATCGAAGCCAGTGACCCGGAACTGACGCTTCACGAGGTTCTCGGCCATCGGCGCCCCCATGGCGCCGAGCCCGACGAAGGCGATGGATTTGATCTCGTTCACGAACGCAGTCCCTCAAACGCAAACGGGGCCCGGCGGGCCCCGCTGGATTATTCCTTCACGGCTCCGGTCATCGACGAGACGTAATGCTCGACGAAGAAGGAGTAGAGAATGACGACCGGGAGCGAGCCGAGCAGCGCGCCGGCCATCAGCGCCCCCCATTCATAGACGTCCCCGCGCACCAGCTCGGTGAGAACGCCGACAGCGACGGTCTTGTTCTCCGAGGACTGGATGAAGGTGAGCGCGTAGATGAACTCGTTCCAGGAGAGGGTAAAGGCGAAGATGCCGGCCGAGATCAGCCCCGGCACCGCCAGTGGCAGGATGATCTTGACCAGGATCTGCCAGCGGCTGGCGCCGTCGACGAGCGCGCATTCCTCCAGCTCGTAGGGGATCGAGCGGAAATAGCCCATCAGCAGCCAGGTGCAGAACGGCACCAGGAAGGTCGGATAGGTGAAGATCAGCGCGAGCTTGGTGTCGTAGATGCCGAAGCCGAAGATCAGCACGGCGAGCGGGATGAACAGGATCGAGGGAGGTACGAGATAGGCGAGGAAGATCGCCAGCCCGGTGACCCGCGAGCCGCTGAAGCGCAGACGCTCGATCGCATAGGCGGCGAACACGGCGGCGGTGAGCGACAGGATCGTCGATCCGATCGAGACCAAGATCGTGTTGAGCAGCCAGTGCGGATATGTAGTTTCGAACAGCAGATATTTGATGTGGCGCAGCGTAGGCTCGCCCGGCCAGAGCGGGTTGTGGCTCTTGAAATCCGTCAGCTCGTGATTGGGCTTCAGCGCCGTCACGCCCATCCAGTAGAATGGAAACAGCAGCACGAAGATGAAGACGATGAGCGGCAACCAAGTGGTCACCAGCCGACGCGGCAGGTTGGCCATGTAGCTGGTGCCGACGCTTTCGTCGGTGAGCTGAACGCGCGGGGCGGTCGGTTGACTGATGTCGGTCATGGCTGGCGTCCTCAGTCCGCGCCGCCCTGCTGCCATTTCCGCCGCTGCAGGCCGAAATAGCTGAACAGGATCGCTCCGAGCAGGAAGGGGATCATCGCGACTGCGATCGCTGCGCCTTCGCCAAGCTGGCCGCCGGGGATGGCGCGCTGGAAGGAGAGGGTCGCCATCAGGTGAGTGGCGTTGAGCGGGCCGCCGCGGGTCAGCACGTAGATGAGCTGGAAATCGGTGAAGGTGAACAGCACAGAGAAGGTCATCACGACCGCGATGATCGGCGAGAGCAGAGGCAAGGTGATGAAGCGGAAGCGCTGCCAGTTGGTTGCACCGTCGAGCATCGCGGCCTCGTAGAGCGAGGGCGAAATGGTCTGCAGGCCGGCCAGCAGCGAGATCGCGACGAAGGGAATGCCGCGCCAGACATTGGCTGCGATCACCGAGGCGCGCGCATTCGTGGTGTCGCCGAGGAAGTTGATATTGGTCGAGATCAGGCCGAGCTCCTTCAGAGCCCAGGAGATCACCGAGAACTGGGTGTCGAAGATCCACCAGAAGGCGATCGCCGAGAGTACGGTCGGCACCACCCAGGGCAGCAGTACAATGGCGCGGATGAAGGCCTTGAAGGGTAGGTGCTCGTTCAGGAGCAGCGCCAGCCAGAGCCCGAGCGCGAATTTCAGGGCCGAGGCGACGACCGTGTAGAGGATGGTGTTGAAGACCGCGAGCCGGAACACCGAGTCGGTCAGCAGCGACTCGTAATTCTCGAGCCCGATGAAGACGCCCGCCCGGCCGATGCGGGTATCGGTGAAGCCGAGCCAGACGCCGAGGGCCAGCGGCCAGGCGAGGAAGACGATCAGGAAGATCGCCGCGGGCACCATGAACAGGATGCCGAGTCCGTTGCGGCTCTGGCCCAGCCGCGCCAGCATAGAAGGTCTCGCACGCTCCGCCGGCCGCGCGATTGCGGTGTCAGCCATGGTGATCTCTCCCGGATGCAGGGCCGGCGGCTCTTCGCCGCCGGCGGGCGCGGCCGTGGCCGCGCCGTTTCGTTGCAGCGATCAGACGCGATAGTAGCGGTTGATCCGTGCCTCTGCGCGCTTGGCCGCTTCCTCAGGCGTCCGCTGGCCGGTGGCGCCTTCCGCGAACATGTCGACAAGAACGTAGTCGGCCATCACCGCAGCCGAAGCGTAGCCGAGCGGGCCGGAATAGCCGTTCGGGCGCAGTGTCTCAGAGGCCTTCTGATACGGGGTGTGAACCGGATCCGAGGTCCAGACCGGATTATTGGCGTAGGCCTTCAGCGGCTGGCAGCAATAGGCGCTGGCCTGGGTGATCCAGGTCGGCATCTGTTCCTGCTCGTACATGAACTGGAGATAGGCCTGTGCCGCCTGCGGGAACTTGGTGTGCTTGAAGATCACGCAGGTGGTGGTCTGGTGCAATTCGACCGACTGGCCCACCGGGCCGATCGGCATGTTCGCCGACCTCATGTCCTTGGCCATGTCGGCGAGCTTGGGGTCGTTCTTCGCGGAGTAATAGAGCGAGACGCCGTTGGCGGTGACCGAAACCTCACCGGCCAGGAAGGCGCGGTTGTTGTTGATGTCGAGCCAGCTTTCCGTGCCCGGGATGAAGGTCTTGTAGAGCTCGGCGGCGTATTTGATGGCCGCGATCGTCTCGGGGCTGTTGATCGCGACCTTGCCGGCATCATCGACGGTTCGGCCACCATGGCTCCAGAGCAGCCAGTGGCAGAAGTTGTTGCCGTCGCCGACACCCTTTCCGAGGGTGAAGCCGGCGGGGTGCCCCTTGGCCTTCAGCGCCTTGCAGAGATCGAGGAAGGCGTCGGTCTTGGTCGGGAAGGTCGAGTGGCCGGCTTCCTTGACCCAGCTGTCGCGATAAAGCACGGCGTTTGCGATGGCAGCCAGCGGCAGGCCGATGAACTTGCCGTCCTTCTTGGCGTAACCTTCAAGGCCGGGATACCAGCCGCCATATTTGCCGCCGAGATAATTGCCGAGCTCGGTGACGTCGAGCAGCTTGTCGGGATACTGGAAGGCATCGTCGAACCAGACGAGCACGATGTCGGGGCCTGCGCCGACATTGGCGGCGACGGCGGCCTTCGGACGAATATCTTCCCAGCCTTCCTTGTCGACCCGGATCTGAACGCCGGTCGCATCCGTGAACTTCTTGGTATTGGCGAGCCAGGCGTCTTCCTCACCCTTGACGAAGGGGGCCCAGCGCAGCACGCGCAGTTGAGCGCCTGGTTCGGGGGTGAATTTTGGAGCGGCCGCCTGGGCGAAGGCGGGGGCGGTCCCCAAGTGCCCCATCAGGCCGGCGCCCGCAGCCACGCCGGCGCTGCCCAGCAGCATATCGCGTCTTGAAATCGTCATTGGTTGTTCCTTCCCGGAAAGAAGGGACCTTTTTTATGTGGCCTGCGACCCGTCCCTGGAAGTCATCGCCGGCTCTTTTGGCTGCGCCAGGCCAGCCGGTGTCCGTGCTGGCCTGTCGTGACGTCATGTCATGCGGGCCAAGGCGCAATCAGGCGCGGGCCTCCGCAGCAGTCAGAAGCTCAGATACGCTTGCCGGTGGCGGCGTCGAACAGATGCGTGACGCTGGTGTCCGGCGTGATGCCAATGGTCTCGCCGGGCTTGGCCGTGATGCGTTCGCGGAAGACGCAGGTCAGTTCCTGCCCGCCGCAGCGCACGACGACCTGCGTCTCGGAGCCGGTCGGTTCGATGACCACGACCTCGGCCTTGAGGCCGTTGGGGTTGAGTTGGAGGTGCTCCGGACGGATGCCGAAAACCGCGGCCTTGCCGTTCGAGTCAGCCGGATGCTGCCCGATGGGCCAGATCACGCCGCCCTCGGTCTCGAACCCGGCCGCGGTGATCTTGCCCTTGAGGAAGTTCATCGACGGCGAGCCGATGAAGCCCGCGACGAAAAGGTTGTTCGGCCGGTCGTAGAGGTCGAGCGGAGCGCCCATCTGCTCGACGATGCCGTCATGCATCACGACGATCTTGTCGGCCATGGTCATGGCCTCGATCTGGTCGTGCGTGACATAGACCGTCGTGGTCTTGAGACGCTGATGCAGTTCCTTGATCTCGGTGCGCATCTGCACGCGCAGCTTGGCGTCGAGATTCGAAAGCGGCTCGTCGAAGAGGAAGACCTGCGGATCGCGCACGATCGCGCGGCCCATGGCGACACGCTGGCGCTGACCGCCCGAAAGCTGGCGCGGATAGCGGTCGAGCAGCTTGTTGAGGCCGAGAATGCCGGCAGCCTTGTTGACGCGCTCGTCGATCTCGGCCTTGGGGGCATTCCGCAGCTTCATCGAGAAGGCCATGTTGTCGGCCACTGTCATGTGCGGATAGAGCGCGTAATTCTGGAACACCATGGCGATGTCGCGCTCTTTCGGCGGCACGTCGTTGACGACGCGCGGGCCGATGCGGATCTCGCCTCCGGAAATATTCTCCAGCCCGGCGATCATGCGCAGAAGGGTCGATTTTCCGCAGCCGGAGGGGCCGACGAGAATAACGAACTCGCCATCGTTGATGTCGATATCGACGCCATGGATGACCTGCGTCGAGCCGTAAGCCTTGCGCACATCAGCGATCTGGACTGAGGCCATCTGAACCCTCTCCCGGACTTAAGTTTCCTCTGGGGTCCGGTATCGTCCCGTGTCCGGGCACTCCGCACCGCCGCTGCTGTCGGCTTCTCGTGACCGACCGACGAAAAGCGCCGCAGACCAGGCAGTGCCTGTTGCGCCGGGTTTCATCTACGATAAAGTCATACGATACGGACAGGCGTGTCAAGCGCCGGAATCGCTCCAATGAAACCGCCTTCCGGCGGCTTGGGCGCGATTGAAAACGGGTGAGGACGCCAGCAGATGCGGGTGCGCGACTTTTCGCGGCCGACGACCCTGAATCCCGACCGCCTGTTCGGGCAGGTGGCTCAGAAGCTCGCGGTCGCGATCATTTCAGGGACGTTCAAAGCCGGCGAGCTGTTGCCGAACGAAGCCGATCTGAAATCCGAAATCTCGGTCTCGCGCACCGCCTATCGCGAAGCTGTGAAGTACCTGACGGCGAAGGGGCTGGTCGAGGCGCGCCCGAAGAGCGGCACGCGGGTAGCGCCGCGCGACGGCTGGAACCTGCTCGATCCCGACGTGCTGTCCTGGCATTTCGAGGCCGACCCGAACGAGAAATTCATCCGCGACCTGTTCGAGTTGCGCAGTTTTGTCGAGCCGAGCGCAGCGCGCCTTGYGGCCCTGCGGCGTACGCCCGCCGATCTCGTACGAATCCAGGCGGGTTATCACGGCATGATCGACAACCCGCCCTATGCCGAGGCAACCATTCGTGCCGACCTGGCTTTCCACGAGGCGATCCTCGCTGCCGCGCAGAATTCGACGCTGCAATGTCTGGCAAGCGTCGTCTCGGCGACGATCCAATGGTCGCTGCTGCTGAAGTCGGGAGACGATCAGGGGTTCTATGTCACGTCGCTGTTCGATCACGAGCGGGTGCTGGATGCGATCATCCAGCGGGACGGCGATCTCGCCGCGGCCCGGATGAGTGCGCTGGTAACGGACAGCCTGAACACCACGCTCACCTTCCTGGCATGGGCCGGACAGCAGAGCACCCCGAAAATCGCCTGAATAAGTCATACTACATATGACAACGACGCGCTTTTCTCGCTCTGCAGCCCGTGTAGTACTGCTCTGCCGATGCCGCGTGGCGGAGGCCTTGAGGTTTCGCGATCTAATCGTTTTAAAGAATTGAAATCAAGCCAGCCGCTCTGACACTCACGCCCGACGAAAGTTCACGATATGACCGACATCATCATGACCGGCCCGCTGATGGCCTATGCTGCCGACCAGTTGAAGGCCCGTTTCACGGTGCATGAACTCTGGAAGGCAGAGGACCGGACCGCCATGCTGAAGGAGATCGGCGGCAAGGTTCGTGGCGTCGCCGGGGGCGGCGCGCATGTCAGGATCGATGGCACGCTGTTCGACGCCCTGCCGAAACTGGAGATCGTTGCCAATTTCGGCGTCGGTTACGACACCGTCGATGCCAAGGAAGCCGGCAAGCGCGGGCTGATCGTCACCAATACTCCGGACGTGCTGACCGATGAGGTTGCGGACTTGGCACTCGGCCTGCTGCTCGCGACGGTGCGCCAGCTGCCGCAGGTCGACCGGTACCTGCGCGCCGGCAAGTGGCTGGAGAAGGCCTATCCGCTGACGACCTCGCTGCGGACCCGCAAGGTCGGCATCGTTGGGCTCGGCCGAATCGGCAAGGCCGTGGCGCAGCGTATCGAGGCCTTCGGCCTGCCGGTCAGCTATCATGGCCGCACCCGCCAGGCGGATGTGTCCTATCGCTACTATCCTTCGCTGATCGAGATGGCGGCCGATGTCGACACCCTGATCTCGGTTGCGCCTGGCGGCGCTGCGACTCATCACATGATCAATGCCGACGTCCTGAAGGCGCTCGGCCCCAATGGCATCGTCATCAATGTCGGCCGCGGTTCGGTGGTCGACGAACAGGCGTTGATCGAGGCGCTCAAGAACAAGGTCATCCTTTCGGCCGGCCTGGACGTCTTCGAGGACGAGCCGCGCGTGCCGGCCGAACTGATCGCGATGGATCATGTGGTGCTGTTGCCGCATGTCGGATCGGCATCGGTGCATACGCGTGAACAGATGGGCCAGCTTCTGGTCGACAACCTGGTTTCATGGTTCGATGGCAGGGGTCCTCTGACGCCGGTTGCCGAGACACCATGGAAGAAAGCCTGAGACACCACGTTTTGGTTCAGATGAGGCGCGGATGCCTGCCGCTTGTGGCGGGCGTCCTTTTCGCGGGGCCCGTACAGGCGCAGAAGCCGCCGCTTCCGAAGGGAGCGGAGACCGCGCCTGACACCGTTCGCCCCATGATCGGTGCCTGGAACCTCGAACAGGTCGGCGCGCCGCGCCAATGCACCATTACCCTTGGAGCGGAACAGTCGGGACAGGGGCGGCAATTGCGCTTCCCTGCCACCTGCCGCCGCGCATTGCCCATTATCGGGCAGATTGTGTCCTGGAGTGTGGCTGAGGGGGGCGGGCTGCGCCTGAATGACGAGGCCGGCAAGGCCGTGATCACGCTCAGCAAGTCCGGCGCCGGCCTGAATGGCAAGGGCACGGACGGGCAGGACTATCTGCTGGATCCGAAGGATCATCCACGCAGCGCGCGTCCAGTGCCTCCGAGCGCGGCAGAGCGCGCCGCGACCGCTGCGGCCCGGCCGACCGTTGTCGACCCTGCGGGCGCGCCTGCCACCGACGCCGTGCCCGGCCGCTATGTCACGATGCGCCAGCAGAACCGCGAGGGATGTCGCCTCATGCTTGCGGCCGGCCCCGCAAATTCTCCGGGTGGCGCTCCCGCCCGTTTCGACGGGCGCTGCGACGATACTGGCTTGACGATCTTCGATCCCGTCGGTTGGCGCTATGCGGCCGGGCGCCTTTCGCTGGTTGCACGCAAGGGGCACAGCGTCGATCTCGTCTTCGAGAACGGCCAATGGCGCAAGGACCCTGCGGTGGGCGCACCGCTGATGCTGCGCAAGCTCGCGCCCTAAGCATCGGCCCGAAAAGTGGATCGCGGTTTTCGGGAAAGCCGATGCAAACACAAAGGTGAGATCATCGGGCTGGATACGATATCCCGTCAGATGATCTGGCAGCGCTCAGACCGCCACGACGCGCTCGGGCTCGGCGGCGTCGTAATCGGCTTCCTTGGCGAGGATGCGCTGCATGCGACGCTCGTCGAGCGAATTTTCCCATTTCGCCACGACGATCGTCGCGACGCCATTGCCGATCAGATTGGTGAGGGCGCGCGCCTCCGACATGAAGCGGTCGACGCCGAGGATCAGGGCGATCGACGCCACGGGAATAGTGCCGACCGAGGCCAGTGTTGCGGCGAGTACGATGAAGCCGGAGCCCGTGACGCCGGCCGCGCCTTTCGAGGTCAGCAGCAGCACGGCGATGATGCCGATCTCCTGCGACAGGCTCAGCTCGGTATTGGTTGCCTGGGCGAGAAAGATCGCGGCCATCGTCAGATAGATGCAGGTGCCGTCGAGGTTGAAGGAATAGCCGGTGGGGATGACCAGGCCGACGACATTCTCCTTGCAGCCGAGATAGCTCATCTTGGCGATCATCCGTGGCAGGACGCTCTCGGAGGAGGAGGTGCCGAGCACGATCAGCAGCTCTTCCTTGATATAGGCGATGAACTTCACGATGCTGAAGCCATGCAGCCGGGCGATCGTGCCGAGCACGAGGAAAATGAAGATGAGGCAGGTCGTGTAGAAGGCGGCCATGAAGCTGCCCAGCGACAGCAGCGTGCCGATGCCGAATTTTCCGATCGTGAAGGCCATCGCGCCGAAAGCACCGATCGGTGCCGCCTTCATGATGATGCCGACGATCTTGAAGAAGACCTGGGCGATATCGTCGACGAAGTGCAGGACCGGCTTGCCGCGTTCGCCGAGCATCTGCAGACCAAAGGCAAAGAGCAGGGCGAAGAACAGCACCTGCAAGATTTCGCCGGTTGCGAAGGCACCGACCACTGTCGCCGGGATGATGTCCATCAGGAAGCCGATGGTACTCTGCTCCTTCGCCTTGGCCGTGAACGCGGTGATTGAGCTGGTGTCGAGCCCGCCGACATCGACACTCATGCCGACTCCGGGTTTCCAGAGATTGATCACGATGAGCCCGACGATGAGCGCAAGCGTCGTCACCACCTCGAAATAGAGCAGTGCCTTCACGCCGACGCGGCCGACCTTCTTCATGTCGTCCATCGACGCGACGCCGTGCACGACGGTGAGAAAGATGATCGGCGCGATGATCATCTTGATGGCCTTGATGAAGGCGTCGCCGAGCGGCTTCATCGCCTCGCCGGTATGCGGATAGAAATGCCCGACGAGCACCCCGATCGCGATGGCGGTCAGCACCTGGACGTAGAGATGCGTCCACCAGGGACCCTGATGACCGCGCGTGATCGCAGCTGTCGACATGGGCAGTCCCTCGAGACGCGCACTTGGCTGCGTGCGCGCTCCCGAAAATGCTACGCTTGTCTTGGCTCCCCGACAAGCGAAACGCGGCGCTGCCGTGGGGGGCGGCGCCGCGTCCTGTGCCGCGATCGCGGAGGTTACTCGGCCGCCTCGACCTTCAGCACGCCGCGACGGATCTGGTCCTCTTCGATCGACTCGAACAGGGCGCGGAAGTTGCCCTCGCCGAAGCCGTCATCGCCCTTGCGCTGGATGAACTCGAAGAAGATCGGCCCGAGCACCGTGCCGGAGAAGATCTGGAGCAGGACCTTGCTCATCCGGCCCTCCTTGGAGCCGACCGCAACCGCACCCTCGCCGTCGATCAGGATGCCGTTGGCCTTCAGCCGCTCGACCGGTTCGCCATGGCCGGGAACGCGCGCCTCGACGCGCTCATAATAGGTTGCCGGCGGCGCCGGCATGAAGGGCAGGGCGTTGCGGCGCAGCTGCTCGACGGTGGCGTAAATGTCGTGGGCTCCGAGCGCGACGTGCTGGATACCCTCGCCCTTGTACTGGCGCAGGTACTCCTCGATCTGGCTCTTGTCGTCGAGCGACTCGTTGATCGGGATGCGGATCTTGCCGYAGGGCGAGGTCAAGGCGCGCGAGATCAGGCCTGTGAGCTTGCCCTCGATATTGAAGAAGCGGATCTCGCGGAAGTTGAAGAGTTTGCCATACCAGCCCGCCCAATGGTCCATGCGGCCGCGATGGACGTTGTGGGTGAGGTGGTCGAGGTAATAGAGACCAGCCTGCTCCGGGTGCGGATCCGGCTCGTCGATCCACTCGAAATCGACATCCCAGATCGAGCCCTTCGCGCCATAACGCTCGACGAAATACAGGATCGAGCCGCCAATGCCCTTCACGGCGGGAATTTGCATCTCGCCGGGGCCGACCTTGCTTTCATAGGGCTCGGCGCCAAGCGACACGGCGCGCTCGAAAGCATGCCTGGCATCGACGACGCGGAAGGCCATGGCGCAAGCGCAGGGGCCGTGCTCGGCCGCAAAGCGCTGGGCAAAGGAATCCGGCTCGGCATTGACGACGAAATTCACGTCACCCTGACGGTACAGCGTGACCTTCTTGGAGCGATGCCGGGCGACGGCGGTGAAGCCCATCTGCTGGAAGAGCGGGCCGAGCTTCTCTGGCTCGGGATGGGCGTATTCGACGAACTCGAATCCGTCCGTTCCCATCGGATTGACCTCGGAAATAGCGGGAGGGGCGGTGTCGTGCGGAAATGGACCCATGGCGTTCTCCTCTCGATGTGATTGCCGACATGGTCGCGCACGGCGAAGGCAAGGAGCTTGCAAAATGCCGCGTCATGGCGCGAGATCCGCACAACTTGTGCAGGGAGGTCACCAACGGTGCGTGATGTGAGCGGTCTCGATTCCTTCGACTGGCGCTTGATCGATGCGCTCCAGCAGGATGCCTCCCTGACGAATGGCGCGCTGGCCGAGAAGGTCGGGTTGTCGGCGAGCCAGATTTCCCGCCGGCGCCAACGGCTCGAGGAGGAGGGGACGATCCGCGGCTACCGCGCGCTGATCGATCCGGCAGCCGTCGGGCTCGGCGTGACCGTCTTCATCCATGTCGCGCTGAACACTCATTCGCGTGACAATGCCCGCCGCTTTCGCGATCTCGTCAGGCTGACTCCCGCGATCCTGGAGGCGCATGCCCTGACGGGTGAGGCGGATTATCTGCTCAAGGTTGCGGTCGGCGACCTCAAGGAGCTCTCGCGCTTCGTCAACGAGATCCTGATGCCGCATGAAAGCGTCGCGCGGGTCCGCTCGGAAATCGCGCTCGAGACGTTGAAGGAGCCGGGGCTCCTGCCGTTGCCTTCGTCATGATCGCGTCAAGGTTCCCTTCCATGCGGGGCGGCTTGTGAAGCCCGTGACCCGGGTGCAGGTTACGCCGCCGCTTTGCGGTGAATGGCCTAAACGAGGGAGCCTCTCGATGTTCAACGCAAAATCTCTGCTGGACGCGCTGGTCAGCGCCGGCAATCAAGCCGGTCAGCAGGTCGGCCAGTCCGGGGGGCTCGGCGGAATGCTGGGCAATCTGGCGCAACAGGTTCAGCAGGCCGGTGGTTCGGGTGGCATTGGCGGCCTCGTCGGCAGCGTGCTCGGCCAGGCGRCGCAGGGCATGCAGGATGCCGCGCGCCAGACAKGGCTGGAGCAGAAGGCGAGCGACGTTCTCGGCCAGGTCTCCGGCGGCAAGACGCCCGACCAGTTGCTGGAACAGGCCAAGGGGATGTTCAGCAGCAATCCGGCCGTGGCGACTGCGGTGCTCGGCGGCCTCGGCGCCTTGCTCTTCGGTTCCTCGACAGGGCGTTCGGTTGCCGGCTCTGCGGCGAAACTCGGCGGCCTCGCGCTGATCGGCGGCCTCGCCTACAAGGCCTACCAGAACCATCAAGCCGGCAAACCCCTGCTCGATCTGAAGCGTCAGGAGGTTCTGCCGGCACCAGTCGGGACCGGTTTCGAGCCGGAGGCCGCAAGCGAGGCAACGGCCCTGATCTTCATCCGGGCGATGATCGCAGCCGCTGCCGCCGACGGTCATATCGACACCGAGGAGCGCAATGCCATTCTCGGCGGCCTGCGCGACGCCGGTTTCGATCCGGAAGCCAATGCCTGGCTCGCCCATGAAATGGCCAATCCGGCTTCGGTCGATGTCCTCGCCGAAGCGGCGGAAACGCCGGAACTCGCGGCGCAGATCTACACGGCGGCTCGCATCGCCATCAATCCTGATACGCCCGCGGAGAAGGACTTCCTCGCCGGGCTTGCGGGCTCGGTCGGGCTCGATGCCGAACTGGTCGCCAATATCGACGCGGCCGCGAGCGCGGCGAAAGCCTGACGCCGTTCCAATCGGCGCGATCAGGGTGCGCGGCGCGCACCCTGATCGTCTTCGAAGACCGGTCGGAAGAACGAGCGTTCATAGCTGATGATGAAGCGGTGCTTCTCGTTCATCGCCACGGCCGCCAGGCATTCCTCGTCCCTGAACGAGGCGGTGCGATACTCCTCATAGGCCGCAAGCGACGGAAAGCTGAACATCGCCAATGCGACGTTCGACGTGCCTTCCGAGGGCATGAAATAGCCGTGATGCTTGCCGCCGAATTTCTCGACCAGCCTGATCCAGAGCTTGCCATAGGCCTCGAAGGCCGGCAGCTGGTAGGGATCGACGATATAGCTCAAATGGCAGGTGATCATCGTCATGCTGCCTTCGCGTTGGCGAGGAAGCTCTTCATCCGCTCCAGCGCGCGTTCGATGTTCTCCAGCGAGTTGGCATAGGACAGGCGGATATAGCCTTCGCCATGGATGCCGAAATCGGGCCCGCCGATCGTCGCGACACCCGCATCCTCGAGCAGGGCGGAGGCCAGTTTCTTCGCCTTCCACCCGGTCTTCGAGATATTCGGGAAGGCGTAGAAGGCGCCTTTCGGCACGGCGCAGGACACATCGGGCAAGGCGTTCAAGCCGGCGACCACCGCCTTCCGGCGCCGATCGAACTCTGCGACCATGGCATGCACCGCGTCCTGCGGGCCGGTGAGCGCGGCGAGCCCCGCCCATTGCGCCGGGGCGTTGACGCAGGAATGCGAATTGACCGCGAGCTTGCGGGCATTGTCGTAGAGCGGCTTCGGCCAGACCGAGAACCCCATGCGCCAGCCGGTCATGGCATAGGTCTTGGACCAGCCATTGAGCAGGATCAGCCGGTCGCGAATTTCGGGATAGCTCAGCAGGCAGACGTGCTTCTCGCCGTCATAGAGCATCTGGTCGTAGATCTCGTCCGACATCACCGCGACATCGGGGAAGCGGCTGAGCCCGGCGACGAGCTTGTCGACCTCGGCCTTCGGCGTGACGCCGCCGGTCGGGTTTGCCGGCGAATTGACGATCAGCAGCCGGGTTTTGGGCGTGATCAGCGAGAGCGTCTCCTCGGCCGAGAAGGCAAAGCCGTTCTCCTCGCGGATCGGTACCGGGATCGGGGTCGCGCCGGTGAACTCGATCATCGAGCGATAGATCGGGAAGCCGGGATCGGGATAAAGGATCTCGGCGCCGGGCTCGCCGAACATCAGGATCGCCATGAACATGGTGACCTTGCCGCCCGGCACGATCATCACCTCTTCCGGCGAGACGTCGACCGAGAAGCGCTTGTGCACGTCGGCGGCGACCGCCTCGCGCAGCGGCAGGATGCCATTGGCCGGCGTATAGCCGTGATGGCCGTCGCGCAGCGCCTTCACCGCGGCCTCGACGATGTGGTCGGGCGTCGGGAAATCGGGCTGGCCGATGCCGAGATTGATGATGTCCTTGCCCTTGCGCTGCAGCTCGGTCGCTCGTGCCAGCACGGCGAAAGCGTTTTCCTCGCCGATCCGGGCGAAGGAGGAGACGGTCTGCAGCGTCATGGTGCGTTTTCCTCTGCAAGCTCTCGACGAGGCGGCCCTGTCGTGGGCCTTGCGCTGTCGTGGTGCGCTGTCTTGGCCGGAAACGCAGCGGCGATGCAAGCCCGCCGTCTGCACCGGCCGCCGGGCGCCCGCGCATTTGGAACACTTGCAAACTGCAGGGCGGCGACCTTTCCTGCGCAGCCGGCATCTGCATGGATTGGCGAAGTAATTTGTGTGCTGTATGCAGAATGCAGGTGACGCGATTTGGTCGAATTTGGCTCTTGTCGCGCGCATGGCGATCGGCATGATTGGCTGGTCAAATCGATTTAAAGACCATGGCGGACGCGGCGCGAAGGCTGCGCGCCGGTGCGAGAGGGAATGACGGGGATGGCCAAGACGCCTGCAAGGAAGTCGGTCCGCAAGATCAAGCCGGAGCAGCTGCGCTCCAAGGCCTGGTTCGACAATCCCGCCAATGCCGACATGACCGCGCTCTATATCGAGCGCACCATGAATTTCGGCCTGTCGCGCGAAGAGCTGCAGTCGGGCCGCCCGATCATCGGCATCGCCCAGACGGGCTCCGATATCGCGCCCTGCAACCGCCATCATATCGAGCTCGCCGCCCGCGTCCGCGACGGCATCCGCGAGATGGGCGGCGTGCCTTTCGAGTTCCCGATCCATCCGATCCAGGAAACCTGCAAGCGCCCGACCGCGAGCCTCGACCGCAACCTGCAATATCTCTCGCTCGTCGAGATCCTCTATGGCTATCCGCTCGACGGCGTCGTGCTGACGACCGGCTGCGACAAGACCACCCCGGCACAGATCATGGCGGCCGCCACGGTCGACATCCCGGCCATCGCACTGCCGGGCGGGCCGATGCTGAACGGCAATTTCCGCGGCGAGCGCACCGGTTCGGGCACGATCGTCTGGAAGGCGCGCCAGATGATGGCCGCCGGCGAAATCGACTATCGCGGCTTCGTCGATCTGGTGGCGTCGTCGGCTCCGTCGGCCGGCCACTGCAACACCATGGGCACGGCCTCGACCATGAACTCGCTGGCCGAGGCGATGGGCATGACCCTGCCCGGCGGCGCCGCCATCCCGGCGCCCTATCGCGACCGTTATGAGATGGCCTACCACACCGGCAAGCGCATCGTTGAGATGGTCTGGGAGAACCTGATCCCGTCGAAGATCCTGACACGCGAAGCCCTGGAGAACACCATCGTCGTCAACTCGGCGATCGGCGGCTCCACCAATGCGCCGATCCATGTCAACGCCATCGCCAAGCATATTGGCGTGAAACTCGACAACGAGGATTGGACTGCGATCGGCTACGACATCCCGCTGCTGGTCAACCTGCAGCCCGCCGGCGAATATCTCGGCGAGGATTTCTACCGCGCCGGCGGCGTGCCTGCGGTCGTTGCCGAGCTCGTCGCCAAGGGCAAGATCAAGCCCGCCATCACCGCCAACGGCAAGACGCTGGCCGAGAACTGCGAAGGCTTCTTCTCCGGCGATCGTCGGGTCATCAAGGCCTATGACGAGCCGATGAAGGCGCAGTCCGGCTTCCTCAATCTGCGCGGCAACCTGTTCGATTCCGCGATCATGAAGACCAGCGTGATCACGCCGGAATTCCGCAAGCGCTATCTCGAGAACCCGAAGGACCCAATGGCCTTCGAGGGCAAGGCAATCGTCTTCGACGGACCGGAGGATTACCACCACCGCATCGACGATCCGTCGCTCGCGATCGACGAGCACAGCGTGCTCTTCATTCGCGGCGTCGGGCCGATCGGCTATCCCGGCGCGGCCGAGGTCGTGAACATGCGGCCGCCGGATTACCTGATCAAGAAGGGCATCACGGCGCTGGCCTGTATCGGTGACGGCCGCCAGTCCGGCACGTCGGGCTCGCCCTCGATCCTGAACGCCTCGCCGGAAGCGGCGACCGGCGGCGGACTTGCGCTGCTGAAGACCGGCGACAAGGTCCGCATCGACCTGAAGAAGCGCACGGCCGACATCCTGATTTCCGACAAGGAGCTGGACGAGCGCCGCGTCGCGCTGAAGGCGGCCGGCGGCTACAAATATCCGAAGAGCCAGACCCCCTGGCAGGAGATCCAGCGCAAGATCGTTGGCGAGCTCTCCGAGGGCATGGTGCTGAAGCCGGCGGTCAAGTACCAGAAAATCCACAAGAAGTTCGGCGTTCCGCGCGACAATCACTAGTCGGTCGTCGCTGGCGCAGGAGCGCGCCGCTTTGCTGCTCACGCTGAGGCAGATCGAGGTCTTCCGCGCCGTGATGCGCGCTCGCACCATCGTCGGTGCGGCGCGCGATCTCGGTATCGCCCAGCCGACCGTGACCAAGACGGTGCGGCGGATCGAGGATATCTGCGCGTTTGCCCTGTTCGACCGGCATGGCGGCCGCCTGACGCCGACGGCGGAGGCGCATCGTCTTCTCGGTGAGGTCGACATCGCCTTCGACCAGCTCGAAGGCGCTTTGGCGCGGGCGCTCAGGCTGGCGCGGGCCGATACCGGCTCGCTCCGTCTCGGCGCTTCGCCGAGCATTGGCCGCGTCCTGATCCCGCGCGCAGCCGCCAGCCTGCTGAATGACCATCCCGGGCTCAGCCTGCATCTCGATATCCTGTCGGTCAGCCAGGTGATGGAGTATCTGCTCTCGGCTCAGGGCGAGGGTGCCGTCACCTTGTTCCCTATTCTTCATGCGGGAATCCGGAGCATATCGGTCGGGACCGGCAAGGCGGTTGCCGTGTGTCCGCGTGACTGGCCGCTGGCTTCGGCCAAGCGCCTGTCGCCCTCGGCTCTGGCTGGTATTCCGATCATCGTGTTCGAGCCACAATCCGTGCATGGTCAGGTCGTCGACGCGGTGCTGCGCGACGGTGGCGTCGTGCCGGAGCGGACGCATGTCGCCCGCTTCGCCGAAACCGCGATTGCGCTTGCCGAGGCGGGGCTCGGTCTTGCCATCGTCGACCGTTTCAGCGCGCTGGCGGCCAACCGCGATGTGGTCGCGCTTCTGCCGCTCGATCACCCGGCCCAGTACGAGGTCTTCCTGCATCGGAATGTCGAACGCGCGCGCAGTCGCCTGATCCAGCATTTCGAGACGGCCTTGCGGGCCGAGATCTCAAAAGTCGGGGCTGATCTATAGCCTCAGGCTATCGCGGGACGCAGGATTCGCTGTTGTCGCCCCTCCCCATCGATGGCCTTGTCGTTTGCAATAAGAGCAGGAGGAAACATCATGACGGACCCGTTGGCGCTTACCCCCATCCGGCCGGGCCCCCTGAGCAGGCGTGAGGCGATGGCGGCGGCGCTCGGGCTGCTTGCGGCAACGGCTGCCGGGCCGGCGCGGGCCCAGGCCTATCCGGTGCGGGCCATGCAGCTTGTCGTGCCCTTTGCCGCAGGTGGTGGCGTCGATGTCGTGACGCGCGTCGTTGCCGAAGCGGCGGGCGACGTGCTCAAGCAGCGCTTCGTCATCGAGAACCGCGGCGGTGCTGCCACGATCCTCGGCTCCCAGACCGTCGCCAAGGCGGAGCCCGACGGCTACACGCTGCTCGCTGCGCCGACCACGATGGTGATCAATCCCGCGCTGAAGGCGACTGTGCCCTTCGATTGGGAGAAGGATTTCGTCCCGGTCGCGATGATCGCGAAGCTGCCCTTCGTTGTTGCGGCCGGGAAATCCTATCCGGCCAATACGATGAAGGAACTGGCTGCGCATGGGCAGGCGAGCAAGCGGCCGATCACCTTCGGTTCGGGCGGCACCGGCACGGTCGCGCATCTGGCTGGAGAATTCTTCGGCCTGGTCTCGGATACCAAGGTCCAGCATGTGCCGTATCGCGGCGAAGCGCCAGCTTTGACCGATGCGATCAGCGGCAATATCGACGTCATGTTCTCGACCCTTGCCGGCGCCTCCAGCCACGTCAAGGGCGGCACGATGAAGGCGCTCGCGGTGACCACGGGCAAGCGTGCCTCGCTGTTGCCGGATGTGCCGACTGTCGCCGAGCAAGGCTATCCCGGCTACGACCTCTCGGCCTGGGTCGCCCTCGTCGCCCCCAAGGGAACGGCCCCCGAAGTGGTGCAGGTGCTCAATTCCGCGATCAATGCGGCCTTGGCCCGGCCCGATGTGAACGCCCGCCTGGTCGAGATCGGCGCCGAGCCGGCACCCGGCACGCCGGCCGAACTCGCGGCGTTCATGGCCAAGGATGCCGAAACTTGGGCAAAGGTGGTCAAGTCGGCTGCGATCAAGGTCGAGTGAGAGCGGTTCATGCTCGCGCTTCGCAAGACCGCCCCCGCGCCCGGGCTCTGGCTCGGTGAGATATCCGAGCCGAGTGCCGGTCCCGGCGAAGTGCTGCTTGAGGTTACGGCTGCAGGTCTTTGCGGCACGGATCTCCATATCGCGGACTGGTCGGGCGGGTACGAAGCGATGGCGGCCGCAATGCCGGTCACGCTCGGGCACGAGTTCGTCGGCCGCGTCCGGCATTTCGGTGAAGGCACCGACGGCATCGCGGTCGGGACACGCGTGGTGGTGCGTCCCTCCGTCGTCTGCGGGCGTTGTGAGCGTTGCCGCTCAGGACGGGCAGAGGATTGCGCCATGCGGACCGGCATCGGCATTGCTCGCAATGGCGGCTTTGCAGCCCTTGCCGCCGTTCCGACAGAGAATTGTATCGCACTCCCCGATGAGCTCGATGATGCAGTTGCGGCACTCGCCGAGCCCATGACGGTTTCGACCGAGGCCGTCGATACGGGCGGGGTGAAACCGGGCGATATGGTGCTGGTCATCGGGCCCGGTACGATCGGGCAAGGGGCGGCGCTGGCCGCCGAGGTGGCTGGTGCAGCGCGGGTTGTCGTGGCTGGGCGCGACGACGCGGTGCGCCTCGCCACCGTCGAGGCACTCGGCTTTCCCGAGACGGTTGACACGGCCGGGACGACCTTGCGAGAGGCGCTCACGCGCGTCGGCCTGCCTGTCAGCTATGATGTGATCATCGAGGCCGCGGGCGCACCGGTAGTGGTGCGGGAGGCGATCGATCTGCTTGCATTGCGCGGTGTCCTTGTCATCTGCGGGATTCATTCCCGTCCGGCGCCAATCGACCTGACGGCGCTTGTGCGGCGGCACCAGCAGATTCGCGGGAGTTATCGCTCGCCATTGGYAACGTGGCCGCGGGTGATCGCGCTCATKGCTGCGCAACAGGAGCGCATCCGGCGGATGATCAGTGAAGAGATGCCGCTCGCAGCGGGGCTCGACGCCTTTGCAAGAGCAAGCCGTCGCACTGCATCCAAGATCGTCCTGCGGCCATGACGGGCATGCCGTCAGGTTCGGCCGATTGGCCCGGACCAGTCTTCCTGGCGATCGGCAACAGCGTCGACCCGGCCATGCGCCCGGATTACGAGGTCTGGCACGGGGGCGAGCATGTCCCGGAGCGGCTGACTATGCCCGGCTTCCTCGCCGCGAAGCGTTACGCCGGGGGGCGTGGCGCCTCCGCCCGCTATCTGACGCTCTACGACCTCGGCTCGGCAGAGGCACTGGAGACGCCCGAATATCTCGATCTGCTTGCCAATCCGACCCCGGAAACGCGCAGGATGCGACCGGCCATGGGGGCGTTCAGCCGCTCTGTCTATCGTGAGACGGGCCGGGCCGGGCGTGGCCTCGGCCGCTATCTCGCTGGAGTGACATGGCAGGGCGCGGGTGAAGAGGCGGTGCCGCCACCGAGCCTGGTGGACCTGATCGGGCGTTCTGGCGTCCTCTCGGTCCGAACAGGCGTTGCCCTGGCGGCCAGGCCCCATCCCGCCTTTCCCACAATGCAGGATGCGAGTGCAGCGCAAGGCATTGCCCTGCTCAGCGGCTCAGACCGGGAGGCACTGCCTGCGCTGCTGCGCGGTGCTCTTGCCTCCAGGATTCCGAGCCCGGCCGGTCTCACGGCTTTCATCTACGAGCTGATTGCAGCCTATTGATCGGCCTCCATGCCGGTTGCGCATCGGTGCCGAGCCTTGACGCATGACGTGAAGGGCTGACAAACGGCACGCGCCCGGACAGTATGGGGCATCGCTCGGCCAACTCGCATCTGAAACGATTTAAAATGACCGACAGTCCGCAGATCGCCGCCTTTCGTGCACTTCACGAATCTGGCTGCTTCGTCATGCCGAACCCATGGGATGTCGGTTCGGCGCGCTGGCTGCGCGGGCAGGGTTTCAGGGCGCTGGCCACGACCAGCGCCGGTTTCGCCTTCACGCAGGGGCGGGCTGATCAGGACGTGCCGCGCGACATGATGCTCGCTCATATCGCGGATATGGTGAAAGCCGTACCCGACCTGCCGATCAATGCCGATTTCGAGAACGGCTATGCCGACGGACCGGCCGATGTCGCGCTCAATGTGAAAGCCTGTGTGGCGACCGGGGTCGCCGGGCTCTCGATCGAGGATGCGACCGGGCGCGATGACGTCCCGCTCTATCCTTTCGAGCTCGCGGTCGAGCGGATCCGCGCGGCGCGGCGGGCGATTGACGAGACCGGCTCCGGCGTTCTGCTGACGGCGCGTGCCGAGTGCTTTCTCACCGGCCATGACGATCCGCTGAACGAATCGGTCAGGCGCATTGCCGCCTATGCCGAGGCGGGCGCCGATGTGCTTTATGCACCCGGGCCAAAGACCCGCGAGCAGATCGCCGCGATTGTCGCGGCTGCCGGCGGCAAGCCGGTCAATGCGCTGATCTATGGCGATTTCGGCCTGACGGTGTCTGATGTCGCCGCACTTGGTGTCCGGCGCATCTCGATCGGCGCGGCGTTGGCGCGCGCGGCCTGGGCTGCCTTCATCGAGGCGACACGCCTGATCACCGAGCAGGGCAGTTTTGCAGGCTTCGCCGGCAACGGGCCGTCGGTCCCGCTTAACAATTTCTTCGAGGACGACCTCAAGGCGCGCTCGTGAGCAGCGAACTCGTCATTGCGCCCGAATGGCTCGGGCGAAGCGGCCTCTGGATGATCGACGCCAAGGACAGGCGCAAGGCGATCGACGCCGAGGACGCCGGTCTCTCCGAGGCGTTCGGCGATCGGCTGGAAGCCTGGATGGATGCGTTCGACGCGATCTACGATGAAGAGGACGAGGCGGCGTCGGCCTTCGCGAACGAGGTCGAGCGGCTTGTCTGGGAGGCGGAGGGTTCAGCGCTCGCCCATGYGGCCGCTGCCGAGCTCGGTGCTGGCTGGAATATCTCGCTCGATCTCTCCGCCTGGCATGCGCGGGGGAAATCATGACCCTTTCGCCTGATTGGAAAGCACCGCCCTTTCCGCCCGCCAAGGTACTGGAAGGGCGCTATTGTCGGCTCGAGCCGATCGATCCGGACCGGCATCTTGACGATATCTGGCAGGCCAATGGCGGGCATGATCAGATCTGGACCTGGATGCCGGCCCATCCGCCGCAGGATCGCGAAAGCTATCGCGAGCTGCTGACGACGATGGCGGCGAAGGCCGGCATCGTGCCGTTCGCGGCGATCGACAGGGCCGACGGCAAGGCCAAGGGCCATCTCTGGCTGATGGAGATCAGGCCCGAGCATGGCGTCTTCGAGGTCGGCTACATCACCTATTCGCCGAGCCTGCAGAAGACCCGGGTTGCGACCGAGGCGATCTATCTGTGCGGCGCCTACGGATTCTCGCTCGGCTATCGCCGTTTCGAGTGGAAGTGCAACACCCTGAACGAACCGTCGAAGCGGGCCGCTCTGCGCTTCGGCTTCCAATACGAGGGTCTGTTCCGCCAGCACATGGTGGTGAAGGGCAGGAATCGCGACACCGCCTGGTATTCGATCCTCGACAGCGAATGGCCGGTGCGGGCGCAAGGCTTCCAGCGCTGGCTGGATCCCGCGAATTTCGACGCCGAGGGCCGGCAGAAGCTGGCGCTCGGGACCTTCAACCAGATGCTGGGCGGGATCGATGGGCTGTCCTTGCGCCGGGCGTCATCCGGCGACATTCCCGCCATCAGGGCGCTGAAGAGCGCAGCCTATACGCCGAACGAGGCCATTATCGGCGTGCCTTCGCTCCCGCGGATCGCCGATTATGCGCAGGTCGTGGCCGAGCATGAGGTCTGGCTGGTCGACGGCGACAACGGGCTGGATGCCGCGCTTGTTCTCGAGATCTCTCCGGACGATTTCACGATCTGGAGCGTGGCGGTCTCCCCAGGGGCACAAGGGCRCAAGCTCGGTCTGCTGCTGATGCGCTTTGCCGACGAGCGCGCCGCCGCACTCAGCTTTGGTTCGGTGCATCTCTACACCCACGCGAAACTAACCGAGCGCATCGCCTGGTATGAGCGCCTGGGTTTCGCGGTTACCCATCACACTGATCTGGCCGATCGGCGCCTGACGCATATGCGCAAGCAGCTCTGACAATAAGCCGGCTTAACAAGAGGACCAAGGACATGGCAGGACGTTTGAAGGGCAAGGTCGCCGTCGTCACGGCCGCGGGGCAGGGCATCGGCCGGGCGATCGCGGAAGCCTTCGTCAGGGAAGGCGCGACGGTCTGGGCAACGGACAAGGATGTTGCGCTGCTGGAGGGAATCCCGAAGGCGAAGAAGCGCAAGCTCGACGTGCTTTCGAGCAAGGCCGTCGACGCTTTCGCCGAGAAGGTCGGACCGATCGACATCCTGGTCAATGCCGCCGGCTTCGTTCACCACGGCACCGTTCTGGACTGCGACGACAAGGCCTGGGATTTTTCCTTCGACCTCAACGTCAAGTCGATGCACCGCACGACCAAGGCCTTCCTGCCGGGGATGTTGTCGAAGGGCGCGGGCTCCATCGTGAATATCGCTTCGGGCGCCGGCTCGGTGCGCGGCATTCCAAACCGCTATGCTTATGGCGCGACCAAGGCGGCCGTGATCGGCCTGACCAAGGCAGTCGCCGCCGACTACATCAAGAAAGGCATTCGCGCGAACGCGATCTGCCCGGGCACGATCCAGTCGCCCTCGCTMKACCAGCGCATCGCCGATCTCGCCAAGGTGACGAAGACGACCGAGGCGGCTGCGCGTCAGGCCTTCGTCGACCGCCAGCCGATGGGCCGGCTTGGCACGGCCGAGGAAATCGCCTGGCTTGCCGTCTATCTGGGTTCCGACGAGTCGAGCTACACCACCGGGCAGATTCATCTCGCCGATGGTGGCTTCGCGCTCTGACGCAGGGAAGGGCGCGTCGATGCACGTCCTGGTGACAGGCGCGGCCGGCATGGTCGGCCGCAAGCTCGCAGCGCAGCTGGCGGCTGACGGTGCTTGCGCCGGCAAGGCTATCAGCAAGCTGACGCTGACCGATGTCGTTACGCCGGAGACGCCGGGGGGCTTTGACGGCGAGATCGAGATCCGCACCGAGGATTTCGCCGATCCCGCCATCGCCGCGGAGCTGATCGGGGCCCGCCCGCTCGTGATCTTCCATCTTGCTGCGATCATCTCCGGCGAGGCCGAGCGAGATTTCGACAAGGGCTATCGGATCAATCTCGACGGGACCCTGAGCCTGCTCGAGACGATCCGCCGGGAAGGACGGAAGGATGGCGGCTCCTATGTGCCCCGTCTCGTCTTCACCTCGTCGAGCGGCGTCTTCGGCGCGCCCTATCCGGCGGTGATTCCGGACGAGTTCCATGCCACGCCGCTGACCTCATACGGGACGCAAAAGGCGATCGGCGAGCTGCTGCTTGCGGATTACGCGCGGCGGGGTTTCGTCGACGGCGTCGGAATTCGCTTCCCGTCGATTGCCGTGCGCCCGGGCAAGCCGAACGCCTCGGCCGGTGGCTTCTTCTCCAGCATCATCCGCGAGCCGCTGGTCGGGCTGGAGGCGTCATTGCCGGTCGGCGACGATCTCGTGTTCACGCATGCGAGCCCGCGTTCTGCTGTCGGCTTCCTGCTCCATGCTGCCGGGCTGGACCGCGAAACCCTCGGCCCGCGGATCAATCTGACCATGCCGGGCGTCTTCTGCTCGGTCGGGGAGCAGATCGCGGCCCTGCGGCGCGTGGCCGGCGAGAAGGCGGTCAATCTGATCCGCCGTGCTCCGGACAAGGCAGTCACCGAGATCGTCGCCGGCTGGCCGACCGGCTTCGAGGCCAGGCGCGCGCTTCGGCTCGGTTTCCGGGCCGAAAAGGATTTCGACGAGATCATTCGCGTCCATATCGAAGATGAACTCGGCGGGCGCCTGCCACACTGATCAACAACAAGCACCAGGAAATCCCCATGCATATTCTCGTTCTCGGTGGCGCCGGCATGGTCGGCCGCAAGTTCATCGAAAGACTGGCCCATGACGGTCAGCTCGGCGGCAAGCCGGTCACCAAGATCACGGCCCAGGATGTCATCGCCGCAAGCGCGCCAGCCGCAGCGCCCTTCATCTTCGACGTCGTCGTCTCCGACATGTCGAACGAGGGGGAGGCCGAGTCGCTGATCGCTTCCCGCCCCGACCTGATCGTCCATCTCGCGGCGATCGTCTCGGGCGAAGCCGAGGCCGATTTCGACAAGGGCTACCGGATCAATCTCGACGGCACGCGCCATCTCTTCGAAGCGATCCGAAAGGTCGGCGGCGGCTACAAGCCGCGTGTCGTCTTCACCTCCTCGATCGCGGTCTTCGGTGCGCCCTTCCATGAGAAGATCGAGGACGAGTTCTTCACCACGCCGCTGACCTCCTACGGGACGCAGAAGGCGATCGGCGAGCTGCTGCTCTCCGATTACTCCCGCCGTGGCTTCTTCGATGGCGTCGGAATTCGCCTGCCGACGATCTGCGTGCGTCCGGGCAAGCCGAACAAGGCCGCGTCCGGCTTCTTCTCCAACATCATCCGCGAGCCGCTGAACGGTGAAGAGGCGGTGCTGCCGGTTTCCGATCAGGTCCGGCACTGGCATGCCTCGCCGCGTTCGGCCGTCGGCTTCCTCATCCATGCCGCGACGATGGATACCGGCGCCATCGGGCCTCGCCGCACCCTGACCATGCCCGGCTATTCCTGCACGGTGGCAGAGCAGATCGAGGCGTTGCGCAAGGTCGCCGGCGAGAATGTGGTGAAGCGGATCAAGCGGGTTCCGGACCCGGTCATCGATGGCATCGTTGCCGGCTGGCCGCGCAACTTCAACCCGCAGCGTTCGACCGCGCTCGGCTTCAAGGCGGAAGCGAGCTTCGAGGAGATCATCCGCGCCCATATCGATGACGAGCTTGGCGGCAACTTCGTTAGGTAAGCCTGGAGCTCACGGCCAACAGCAATCAGCCCCGGCATCATCTGCCGGGGCTGTTTCGTTTCAGGCGACGCAGAATTCGCCGGGGGTCTCGATTTCGGGCGCGTGGGTCCAGCCCGTTGCTCCCCAGCTCTTCAGGGCAGCCCAGGTCGAGCGGTCGAGCCGGTACTGCTCGCAGGGGAACAGCCCGCCGCGAGCCGGCAGCGACTTCAAGAAGGAGCCCTCCTGCCGGAAGCCGGACTTCTCCAGCACCCGGCGTGAGGCCGGGTTGATGACGCGCGTGTCCGCCTCGATCGCCGGAATGTCGAGCAAGGTGAAGAGCGTGTCGATCAGAGCCTGCGCGGCCTCGGTCGTGTAGCCCTTGCCCCAGTGCGGGGTGCCGAGCCAGTAGCCGATGAAGGGGATGCCGGTCGCCTGCTTATGGGCGCCGATCATGCCGATGAGCTCGTTCGGCCTGGAGCGCGRCGTGATCGCCAGCGCCAGATGCTCGCCGAGCGCATTGCCCTTGCGCATGGCGAAAATGAAGGGCTCGACCGCATCCGCCGGATAGGGATGCGGGATCGAGGCCGTCATCTCGGCCACGGCTTTCTCCCCAGCCTGGCCCAGGATGGCGGAAGCGTCTGCCATGCGCGGCCAACGCAGCCAGAGACGGCGGGTCTCGAGCCGGAAGACATCGTCGCGGGTCAGTTCGGGGAACATCGGTCTCTCCGTCGGCGCAAACGAAAAAAGGGAGCTGGGACTTTGGTCCCATCTCCCCTTTCGCTTGACCTTCGGGAGACCCTTGTCGGGCCTTGCCCTTGATCCGATCGGTTCGATGGAACCGGCGGATCAAGGAACTTCCCTATCCGCCTTTTACTCTGCGGCCTCTTGGGCCGGGACTACGTTCACGAAAGCTCGGCCGAGTTTCGTCGTGAATCGGACTCGTCCATTGGTCGTCGCAAAGAGCGTATGGTCTTTGCCCATGCCAACGTTCACGCCGGCATGCCACTTGGTGCCGCGCTGACGAATAATGATGTTGCCGGCCACGACCGCCTGGTCGCCGAAGCGCTTCACGCCGAGACGCTTGCTTTCGGAGTCGCGACCATTGCGCGACGAGCCGCCTGCTTTTTTGTGAGCCATAACGCCCTACCTCGAAACTACTGTTGTCTCTCTAACCCGAATCGGCGGCAAAAGCCACCGGTTCGGAGATGAAAGCCGAAGACTGCCTGACAGGAGCTGTCAGTAGTCCTCGCCGGAAGCCTGTTCGGCCTGGTCGACCTTGGCGCGCGGGGGCTTGCCGGCCAGGAGTTCCTTGGCCTGAACAACCCACTCCTCGCGGGTGGCGCGGCCACGCAGCTTGAGCTCTTCGTCCCACTTGGCGACGTCGGCCTCGGACCAAGCGGCGATGTCGTTCCAGGAGGTGATGCCGGCAGCGCGCAGCTTCTTCTCGATGGTCGGGCCGACGCCCGAGATCAGCGAGAGGTTCGAGGCGTCGAGCGCCTCAGCCTTGGCTTCAGCCTTCGCCTTGCCCTTGACGGCGCTGGCGGCGGCCTTCACGGCAACGGTCGAAGCGTCACCCTTCTTCATCTCGGGCTTCTTGCCGCCCGTGAGGATGTCGGTGATGCGCACGATCGTCAGCTCGGCGCGGAAGCCACGCTTGCGCTTCGAGTTCTGGCGGCGGCGCTTCTTGAAGGCGATGACCTTCTCGCCGCGGGCCTGGCGCACGATCTCACCGGCAAYGGTGATCTCGGCCAGTTCCTTCGCGCCGAGCGTCGACTTCTCGCCGTCGGTCAGCATCAGGACGTTGCCGAAGGCAACGGTATCGCCAGGCTCGCCTTCGAGCTTGGCAATGGTGATTTCATCGTTCGCGGCGACGCGGAACTGCTTACCGCCGGTCTTGATGACTGCGAACATCGTTGTTCTCCATGTTCAGCCCCGCCCTGTCATGGCCTCGCGAGGCGCATGCGGGACGGCTTTTTGGCAGTCGTTACGTGGTCGGGTTCACTCTTCGATCATGCCGGATGCCGCAACGCGGAGCCGGACACGCAAAAGAGATCAGGCGCGGGTTTCCCCACGCCGGACGAGGCTCGATAGTCTTGGCGGCTCTTCAGGTCAAGTCGCGAGGCTTCAGATTCGTCGGATTTATGACAGCGAGGAGACTTGTAACCGTCCGATGTGGCGTGTAGTAACCAGCCCGCTTCGACCGAAGGCGACCGCGGACAGGTGGCAGAGTGGTTGAATGCACCGCACTCGAAATGCGGCATACCCGCAAGGGTATCGGGGGTTCAAATCCCTCCCTGTCCGCCATCTTCCCGCTCAGGGTTTCATCGCCTCGAGCAATGGCCCCCCTGCGGAGCGCCGTTTGGCGTCAGCCGCAGAGCGCCCGCTGGATTTTTCCGCTCTCATCCACCTCGATCGTCACCCGCTCCCGGCGGTAATCCATCGTCATGGGCGAGCCGGGTGAAAGACGTCGCACCACACTTGCGCCGGTCGCACGCATGACCTCGGCGTCGCTCTTGCCGATCTGCCCTGCAAGGCGCTTGGCTCCTTCGGGCGAGCACGGACTTGGCGGCGCGGCACTGGATGGTTGACCGGCGGCCGTGCAAGCAGCGAGCGCCAATGCTGCGATCGAGCCGAGGAGGTGAAGAGATCTGGTCATGGGGCAAGACTATCCGCGAATTGCTCTTCGCCAAGCCCCTGTCCTCAAGGGCCGCGCCGTTTTCCGCTGAGGCGCAGGTCGAGGTTCTGCCCTTGCCCCGGCTGGCTCGCTCTGAGCGCCAGGGCCAACCCTTCTGCGTGCCGGCTGATCGTCAGCGTGGCCGGCGGACTGGGCCGAACGCTCTCCGCCGTCTCGCGGAAGGACAATGCGAGATTGTCACCACGACGTGCGCCGGCGAGGTTTGCCACAGTGCCCTTGCTCTCGCGGAACTCACCGTCATAGCGCTGCGTCCTGGGATCATAGCGCAGATCGATCTTCACGGTCGTGGAGAGGACCAGCGCGGTCGAGCAATGGCCGCTTAAAGTGACCCGGGAGCCCTGCTGATCGCCGTCGAATTTGCAGTTCAGTTTATGGCTCGATCCGCCCGCATTTTCGAGCGTCCCGGTGCCCGTGAAGCGTCCTTCGAATGCCTGTAGAAAGGACGCTTCGTCGATCATGGCCTGCTGGGCTGAAGCCGGCGTCACCGCGGTCGTCGCAAGCATCACGGTGAATGCCTTGAGCATGTGATCATGTTTCATGGCCGTTCCTCCTGCCGGCTAAACGCCCGAGGCAGGGATCGGATCAGTCCTTCTCGAAAATCGTGATCTCCTGGAGAGATGTTCGCCCGCGCGCTCCTGCGAATATCCAGGCGCGCGATGCAGATGTCAGCGGTCCCACCGGGCCATGAGCCCCCTTGTCGCACTGCAGATATTCCCGGAACCGATCGGGAGGCCGGGAATTACCTCTCTGTCACGCCGCAGCGGTCTCCGACTGCGGCCCAACAAGAAGGTTATCCCAAAAATGCGTCCCATTGCTCTTGCTCTCGCCGCCACCGTGCTTTCCAGCGCCGCTTTCGCGCAGACCGCTCCCACTCCGGCTCAGGCTCCGGTCTTCGTCTCAGTGAACGAAGCATCCGCCCTGACCAGCAGTCTCAAGGGGCTCAACGTCAAGAATGCCGGTGACGAGAATGTGGGTGAGATCGAGGACGTCGTCATCGCCGGTAACTCCCTCGCCTCTTACATTCTGTCGGTCGGCGGCTTCCTTGGAATGGGCACGCACTATGTTGCGGTCAGCCCGAACGCGCTCGCCATCACCTGGAATGCGACCGACAAGAAGTGGAATGCCAGGATCAACGCCACCAAGGACCAGCTGAAAGCGGCGCCGCAGTTCAAATATGAAGGTCGCTTCGCGAAATAGGCTCAATCGCCATAGCCTTGAACAGGGCCCGGCTCCTCGAATGGGGCGCCGGGCCCTTACGCTGTGGGACACGGCACTCTCGCGGAAACCCGTCTGCCGGATTGATCGCCGCGCCGGAGTTTTCAGTTCCAGGCCTCGTCTCCCTCGCCTCACCATCGCGGTCGCGGCGGAACTGACGAGGCGCGATCGACACCCGGCGCGACACGCGCGGAAGTTGCGAAGCTCACCACCGCAGATCGATGATACGCAGCATAAAGTCTAGCTGTCGGCCTCCCGAAGCGTGTGGAATCGTATGGTCAGCCGGGAGAGAGCGCAGGGCTAGTAATAATCTCGGGGGAACGCCGTTCTGCGGGAGGAGGCTGCTGTTCGGGAGGGCGGCAGCCTCTTTCCACAGGGCGGACATCGCTTTTCCCCTTCGGCTTCAGTCGCGGCAACTCCTGACACAGTCTTCGGCGAATCTGTATGATCGGGCGCGGGGGCTTGAACGGTGTGCAAGGTCAAGGGCGAGAGCCAGACGGCATCGTCTGCCAACGGGGCCTGACAATTGGTGTCCCGCGCCCATGCGATCTGCGCCATCTGTCCTGTTGGGAGTCGAAGCTCGGCGCATCATTTCGGATTGCCGGTCGGTCCTGAGCGGCGGCGGACAAGCAGGAGAGACTGTGCTGCAAGCTGCAGGGCTTCGTCCGCCCGGCGCTGCCATCGACGCGCGCCGATGATATCTCCGAGCAGAAGCCCACTCATGAAGGCGAGGATGAGCCATCCGATCATGTTGGGTCTCTCCCCGGGAGGAGGGGCCATGATGCTGGCGGCGCTTGTTCCCCGGCAAGCGACGAAGGTCCTGGCTTTTTGAGCGACGCCCCGCCGTGGCGCGCAGGGGCGTCGCATCCGACCGTTGGTGCGGATGATGGCCCTGGCTTCCTGAAAGGCGACGCCGGTTGCTCGATCAGCAATTGGACAACCTGAATTCGCCACATTGTTCCGCTAACAGTGCCGGGTCGACTTAGAAATGCTCGGCTTGGCTCATGTCTCCTGAGAGAGCACGGAGCCTCAACCCGTATCCCTTCGACGATTGATCGCTGCCTCGATGCAGCGCGCCCGTCGCATGCATTTCGCTCGACGATTCTCCAACACGAATGCCTTGCGGCCTCGCCGCGTGGCCAATGGACCTACATGCACAACAACATTGAAACGAAGCCTGTTGAGGCGCGTGCGCGCCCCGAGATCTTGAGGAAGAATGCCATCGTCCCGCTCAGGGCAGATCCGAACTGGAAGCCCGAACCCTGTGGCCTCAGCCGTGAGGAGCTCCGCAAGATCGTGRCTGAGATCCTAGGTTAGGGAGAAGCAACGATGCCTCGCACCTACTCCATCCCGTCGCGCCCGCGTCCATATCGCGTGCCGCAGTCCGGGCGCGCCGAACAGGCGCCGCTCCAGGGCGCGCGGCAGCACTATGAGCGTGCCCTGAAACTTGGTGATGCCGAAGCCTTGGCCGGTCATCGCATCGAGGCCGAGCGCTATTATCAGCTGGCCGAGCACTATCTGCGATCCGGCAGCGGTCGAGCCGCGTGAGAGCGGGTCTCTAGCGCGGTATCACCGTCTTGTGTCCACCGGCTTCGTGGTTGCGGAAAGCCCAAATGACTTTGGCCGCTTCCCAATGTTCGCGATCGCGGCCGTCCGGCTGGCCTTGCTCCATCCAGAGGGCATAGGCAATTTTGCGGATTTCCCGCTGGGCACTGTCCTTGCTGGCCATCTCTCGCTCCCTTCGCCAGTCACAACCGGATGAAACCGCGCGTTCGCTCCGGCGTTCCCCTGCCGCGACAATCTGGCTCGACCCCAGGGCCCAGGCTCGAGCCGCATCCTTTCTTGCGGCGGTCCGTGCCGGTGAAGCGGGGTCGCAGGAACGCGGTGCCGCTCACTCCGGGGCGGTGTCGAGCTTGTCCGAGAAACGATACTTGAAATCGCAGTGCGAAGCGCCCTCCATCACGGTCTGGCTGCGCTCCAGCGAGATCCGTGGGTCGTAACCCGTGCAAAAGACTCCGTCGCGATTGCACGAGAGCAGATGGCCGATATGGCCGAGGCCCATCTCCCGATAGGTCTCAGCATAGCGGCACCGTTTGACGTTGTAGTGAAATTCCGCGTCGGTGGCCTTGATGACCTCGATCGTCAGCGCATCGTCCTGCGTCCAGAGATCCTGGAGTTCCTGGAAGGTGCGCAGTGTCGTCCCTCCCGGTGTCTTGGCGGCAAAGGCCTTGCCGGTCTCAACGGCGGCCCGCCTGATCGCCGTGTCGAGAATGGATTGTGCCAACTCTTCGCCCAGCTTTTCACGCATGACCTCGTAGATCGGCGCGATGATTCCGGCCTCGATCTTGCGACGTGCGAGAATTCCGATCTCGCCATCGATCGCAGTGCGCGAACCGGCCTCAGAGTCCTTGTCCATCATGGTATTCCCCTGGATTGCCCGGCGTCGGCATCGCGCTGGCACGACGAGGCCCGCTGCCGTCGGATGATGTCATGCGAGGCCGGCCCGACCGCCGCAAATGATAGCGTCGCATCTTGGCTCGATGGACGGAAATGACAAGATTCCCTGCAGGCAGCCGGCACGGCAGCCTGGCATGCCGGTGACACCGGCCAGCGTCAGCGCGTGGCTTTGTGGCAGCCTTCGTGGAGCGAGAGCGGAGTCTTGATGGGGACGCTGCGTCCGCGACCTTGGCCGGCAAAGTTCGGTATCGCCGGTCGGACCAGGTTCTTGGCCGGGGTGTGGGGTCAGTGCTTGACGATGGTCGGCTTGGGCGCTGCCGGAGCCGCCTGTCCCCCGAGCGGGAAGGCGACTGTGAAGAGCCCGATCGTACCGCGCGGGCGGTTCTCGACCCCCACCTCGCGAAGGACCTTCAATCGCGTCGAGATCGGGAGGCCACCAACCTCGAAATTATAACCGATGGTTCCGCCGATCGCCGTGGTCCGACCCTTGAACGGGCCCAGCGAGGCGCCGCTGCCGCCATCCCCGCTCACCTGCTGGTAATGGCCGACCTGCACGCCGATGGAAAAGTCCTTGCTCAGGTACTGGCTGATCGAAAGATCGGCGTGAAAGGCGTTGCCGCTGTTGTAGTCGGTGGCAGTGTTCGTGCCGTTGATCTCGAATCCGGCTGCGGCCGAGACTTCCAGCCCCGTGGTCGTGTTGAGA
>NZ_JBFTRC010000026.1:0-42411 GCF_056399325.1 Allobosea sp. 01N443 | reverse complement strand
GCTTGAAACTGACGGTCCTGGTCTCGCCCGCCTTGATAGCGAGCTTGTTGAAGCCCTTGAGTTCGCGGACCGGTCGGGACCGGGTCGCGACCGGCTGGCGGATATAAAGCTGCGTCACTTCCTGGCCGTCGCGCGAGCCGGAATTGGTCACATCGACCGAGATTTCTGCGATGCCATTGATCGCGATGCGCGAGCGGTCGACACGCGGATTGGCATAGGTGAAGCGAGAGTAGGAAAGACCGAAGCCGAAGGGATAAAGCGGCTCGTTCTTCTCATCCATATAGATCGACTCGTAGCGCTGCCGGATCTTCTGCGGCCGCCCCGTCGGGAGATGGTTGTAGTAGATCGGGATCTGCCCGACCGAGCGCGGATAGCTCATCGGCGTGCGGCCCGCCGGATTCGCCGCTCCAGTCAGGACCTCGGCGATCGCCGTGCGCCCCTCGGTGCCGCCGTGGAAGGTCTGCATGATCGCGGCGACATGGGCGTCGGCCCAGGTGAGGACCAGCGGGCGGCCAGTGGCCAGCACCAGCACGACGGGCTTGCCCGTCGCGACGAGTGCCTCGAGCAGCTCCTGCTGCACACCGGGCAGGCCGAGATTCGCGCGCGAGGCGCCCTCCCCGATGAACTCGCAATCCTCGCCGAGCATGGCGATGACGAGATCGCTCGCCGCAGCCGCGCGGAGCGCTGCCTCCTTGTCCGCGAATTCCGTGCCGCAGTTCTTTGTGAAAGCCGGCTCGTAGACGACCTCGACCCCGGCCTGGACGCGCTCCTTCAACGCGTCGGGCAAGGACTGGATGGCGCGCCGTCCGAGTCCGGCCGGATCGGTCCAGACCCGCTCGGCCTCCGGCACGGCCATGGCGCCGATCACCGCGAGCCGCTTGACGGAAGACGCAACAGGCAGGGTTTCGTTGGCGTTCTTGAGTAGGATGATGCCTTCGCGCGCGGCGCGCAGTGCGACCTCGCGCGCCTCCTGCGTCTGCATCAGAGCCGGGGCAGCGGCCGGGTCGACATCGGGCCGCTCGAACAGGCCCAGGTGGAATTTGACGCGCAACACGCGGCGCACCGCCTCGTCGAGCATCTTCACCGAGACCCGACCAGCCTTCACCTCGGCCGCCAGGTGCTTGTCATAGACGTCACCCATCATGTCCATGTCGATGCCGGCCAGCAGCGCCTTGCGCGCAGCCTCGGCATCGTCCTTGGCAATGCCATGCAGTCTGAGTTCGGTGATCGAGCCGAAATCCGAGACAACGAAACCCTTGAATCCCCAGTTCTGGCGCAGCAGCCCGGTCAGCAGCCCGCCATGCGCGGTGGTCGGGACGCCGTTCAGCGCATTGAACGCCGCCATAGCGGTCATCGAACCAGCCTCGAACGAGGCCTTGAATGGCGGCAGGTAGAGATCAAAGAGCTGGCTGGTCGGGATCCAGGTCGAGTTGTAGTCACGCCCGGCTTCGCCCGCACCGTAACCGACGAAATGCTTGACGGTCGTCGCCACGCCGCCGCGCTGATAGCCATGCGTGCGCGCTGCAGCGACAATGGAGCCGAAATAGGCGTCTTCCCCCGCCCCCTCGAGGACGCGGCCCCAACGCGGATCACGCGAGATGTCGACCATCGGCGCGAAGGTCCATTGGATGCCGGCGGCGCGCGCTTCACGCCCCGTCCAATAGGCCGCCTCCTCGATCAGCTCCGGGTTCCAGGTCGAAGCCTGACCAAGCGGAAGCGGAAAATAGGTCGAGAAGCCGTGGACGGCATCGAGACCGATGATCAGCGGGATCTTCAGCCGGGACTCGCGCGCTGCTTTCTGGACATCCGCAACCTCCTGCGGCACGACGAAGTTCATCACCCCGCCCATCCGGCCTTCGCGGATGCGTGCGGCGTTGAACCCCTCGCCACGACCCGAGAGATGCAGCTGACCGACCTTCTCGTCGAGCGTCATCGTCTTGAGCAACGCCTCGATGCGCGTCTCGATGAGCTTCGCCTCGCGCCCGGTTTTCCAGGCAACGGTGTCCTGTGCCGGCGCGGCATGGGCAAGGAGCGTCAGGCAGAGCGCAGCGGCGAGCCGCAGAATCATGAGGAAATCTCGCAGGGTGGCGGTAGGGATGATCCGGCCCTACAGGATCAACCGGCGTGGCTCAACCGTTGCATCGTCGCGCCCGACGACCAAAGCCCCTTCACCCCAGCCGGATATCCATCATGAGCGACGCGGCGACCTCAGCCCCACCGACCGAGCGCCATCGTTTCTACGAAGACGTCTTCGCCATGCTGCTCGGCACATTGCTCGTCAGCATCGGCATCAGCCTCTACAGCAAGGCGACCCTGCTCACGAGCGGGGCGGCAGGGCTGGCATTGCTGTTCCAGCTTGCCACCGGGATCAATTTCGGCCTGCTCTTCTTCGCCATCAACCTCCCATTCTATTGGCTCGCGGTCCGTCGCATGGGCTGGCGCTTCGCGTTACGGACCTTCATCGCGGTCGGGCTCGTCTCGCTCTTCACCTGGTTCACGCCCGGCTGGATGGCGATCGCAACCGTGGACCCGGTTTATGCCGCGGTCGCCGGCGGCAGCCTGATCGGTCTTGGTGTCCTTGCGCTGTTTCGCCATCGCACCGGGCTGGGTGGCGTCAACATTCTCGCACTCTACCTGCAGGAGAAGCACGATATCCGCGCCGGCTGGTTTCAGCTTGGCATCGATGCGCTGATCCTCATCTGTGCACTCTTCATGCTGCCGCTGGAGAAAGTGCTGATTTCGCTGCTGGGAGCTGCCGTGCTCAACCTGATCCTGGCAGTCAATCATAAGCCCGGCCGGTATAGCGGGGTCACGTAGCGGGCGGTTGCCTGCGGCAGGGTTCCATGCGACCGAGCGGTCAGGAGCGAAAATGCGGAGCCAGCCGACATGTCCCAGCCCTTGACCATCGAAGACCTGCGCATCCTGGCCCAGCGCCGGGTGCCGCGCATGTTCTACGACTACGCCGATTCCGGCGCCTGGACCGAGGGCACCTATCGCGCCAACGAGGCCGACTTCGCCGCCATCAAGCTGCGCCAGCGCGTCGCCGTCAACATGACCAACCGCACGCTGGCGACCACGCTGGCCGGCCAGGCCGCCACGATGCCGGTTGCACTCGCCCCGACCGGCCTCACCGGAATGCAGCACGCCGACGGCGAAATCCTCGCCGCCCGCGCTGCAGCCAAGGCCGGCGTCCCCTTCACGCTCTCGACCATGAGCATCTGCTCGATCGAGGATGTCGCCGAGAACACCGACGCACCGTTCTGGTTCCAGCTCTACGTGATGAAGGACCGCGACTTCATCATTCGCCTGATCGATCGTGCCAAGGCGGCGCAGTGCTCGGCCCTGGTCCTGACGCTCGACCTCCAGATCCTCGGCCAGCGCCACAAGGATATCCGCAACGGGCTCTCCGCCCCGCCGAAGCCGACGATCGCCAATCTGATCAACCTCGCGACCAAGCCGCGCTGGTGCCTTGGCATGCTCGGCACCAAGCGCCGCAGCTTTGGAAACATCGTCGGCCACGCCAAGGGCGTCGGCGATCTCTCATCGCTCTCCTCCTGGACGGCCGAACAGTTCGATCCGGCGCTAAGCTGGGACGATGTGAAGTGGATCAAGGATCGCTGGGGCGGCAAACTGATCCTGAAGGGTATTCTCGATCCAGAGGATGCCGAGCTCGCTGCCAGAAGCGGTGCCGACGCTTTGATCGTCTCGAACCATGGCGGCCGCCAGCTCGACGGCGCCGTCTCTTCGATCGCGGCGCTACCGGGCATCGTCGAGCAGGTCGGCGGCCGCATGGAAGTCCTGATGGATGGCGGCATCCGCTCCGGACAGGATGTGATCAAGGCGGTGGCGCTCGGCGCCCGCGGCGTGATGATCGGCCGCGCCTTCCTTTACGGCCTCGGTGCCATGGGCGAGGAAGGCGTGACCCGCTGCCTCGACATCATCCGCAAGGAGCTCGACGTCACCATGGCGCTCTGCGGCCTGCGCGACATCCAGCAGGTCGACGGGAACATCCTGGTGAAAGGCAAGGCCTGAGCCTCGTCCAGATCGGCAGCCCCAATGGAAAGGCCCGCGCCCCCTTTTAGGAGCGCGGGCCTTTTGTCTTCGAGGTGCAGAAGATCAGCGCGAGAACTTCTTGTACTGAATCCGCTTCGGGATCGTGGAATCGATCCCCAGCCGGCGCTTCTTGTCTTCCTCGTAATCGGCAAAGTTGCCCTCGAACCACTCGACATGGCTGTCGCCCTCGAAGGCGAGGATATGGGTCGCGATACGGTCGAGGAACCAGCGATCGTGGCTGATGATCACGGCGCAGCCGGCGTAATCCTCCAGCGCCTCTTCGAGCGCGCGCAGCGTGTCGACGTCGAGATCGTTGGTCGGCTCGTCGAGCAGCAGGACGTTCGCGCCCGATTTCAGCATCTTGGCAAGATGGACGCGGTTGCGCTCACCGCCCGAGAGCGATCCGACCTTCTTCTGCTGGTCGCCGCCCTTGAAGTTGAAAGTCGAGCAATAGGCGCGCGAATTCACCTCACGCTTGCCGAGATAGAGGATGTCGTTGCCGCCTGAGATTTCCTCCCAGACGTTCTTCTTGTCGTCGAGCGAGTCGCGGCTCTGGTCGACATAGCCGAGCTTGACGCTCTCGCCGATGGTGATCGAACCGGAATCCGGCTTCTCCTGCCCGGTGATCATCCGGAACAGCGTGGTCTTGCCGGCGCCGTTCGGTCCGATGATGCCGACGATGCCGCCCGGCGGCAGCTTGAAGGACAACCCGTCGATCAGCAGCTTGTCCTGGAAGCCCTTCGACAGATTGTCGAAATCGACGACATTGTTGCCGAGGCGCTCGGCGATCGGGATGACGATCTGCGCGGTATCCGGCCCCTTGTTCGAGGCCTTCTGCACCAGTTCGTCATAGCGCTGGATGCGGGCCTTGCTCTTGGCCTGGCGCGCCTTAGGCGAAGCCGAAATCCATTCCTGCTCGCGTTCCAGCGTCTTCTGACGCGAGACGTCCTCCCGGCCCTCCTGGGCGAGGCGCTTCTGCTTCTGCACCGACCAGGCGGAGTAGTTCCCCTCGTAGGGAATGCCCTGGCCGCGATCGAGCTCGAGAATCCAGCTGGTGACATTGTCGAGGAAGTAGCGATCGTGGGTGACGATCAGGATCGCGCCCGGATAGGTCCGCAAATGGCCTTCGAGCCAGGCGGTGGTTTCGGCGTCGAGATGGTTGGTCGGTTCGTCGAGCAGCAGCAGTTCCGGCTGCTCGAGCAGCAGCTTGCAGAGCGCGACACGGCGGCGTTCGCCGCCCGAGAGCTTCGAGACCTGCCAGTCGTCGGGCGGGCAGCGCAACGCGTCCATCGCCTGGTCGACCTTGGAATCGAGATCCCACAGGCCCTTGGCCTCGATCTCGTCCTGGAGCTTGGTCATCTCGTCCGCGGTCTCGTCCGAATAGTTCATCGCGAGCTCGTTGTAGCGGTCGAGGATCGCCTTCTGCGGCGCGACGCCGAGCATCACGTTGTCGCGCACATTCAGGCTCTCATCGAGCTTGGGCTCCTGCGGCAGGTAGCCGACCCGGGCGCCCTCGGCCACCCAGGCCTCGCCGGTCCATTCCTTGTCATAGCCTGCCATGATCTTGAGCAGGGTCGACTTGCCGGCGCCGTTGACGCCGAGCACACCGATCTTGGCGTCCGGGTAGAACGACAGATGGATGTCCTTCAGCACCTGCTTGCCGCCCGGATAGGTCTTCGACAGGCCGCGCATATGGTAGATGAACTGACGGGACATGGATGTGCGGCTCCGCTTCGGACTGATCGCGCCGGGGCTTTCGGGAAGAGTGCCGCGTATGTAGCGAGGCTGGCCGCTTGCTGCAACCGCCCGTCGTCAACTCCCTCAGGCCCGCAGCGTCATCGCGCCGTCGACGACGATCGAAGCCCCCGTCAGATAAGGGTGGGTCGCGGCCGCCAGGTCGAGCGCGACAGCGGCCATTTCCCGCGCCGTCGCCATGCGGCCCATGGTCGGGATATTGTCCTTGGCCCATTGCGCTCCGCCAATCTGCCAGACGGCGTCGGGCGCAGCCATCATGCCCGCAACGCCGCGGACCAGTTCGGTATCGGTCGTACCCGGCAGAAGGGCGTTCACCCTGATGCCGTGTTTGACATAGTCGAGCGCCGCGGCGCGCACGAGCCCCGTCAACGCCGCCTTGCTGGCGACATAGGCCGACTGGCTCTCCCGGCATGTCGTGGCCACTGTCGACGAGGTCACGACGATCTGGCCGCCCGCCGACATCATGTGCGGGATCTGGTACTTCATCGCCAGGAACACACCGCGCAGGTTGGTGCTCAAAATGTCGTCGAACTCCGCCGCCTCGTAGCTATGCAGGGGCTTCTGAAGCGTGATCCCGGCATTGTTGAAGGCAACGTGCAAACCRCCGTATCGGGTAACGGAGCTCTCGACGAACCGTCGGACATCGTCCTCCCTGCGGATGTCGGCCCGGATATAGAGCGCCTCTCCGCCGGCTGCCTTGATGCTGCGCTCGACCTCTTGGCCAAGCGCCTCGCGCCGACCGCAGAAGGCGACCTTTCCGCCTTCGGCAGCGAAGGCCTCCACAGCCGCGCGGCCAATGCCGGAGGTCCCTCCCGTGACGAGCACGACCTTGTTTTCAAAGCGGCGGCGCCCATCCAGCACGACCGGTGCCGGTGCCGCCGCAGCGGCCCCGAGCATTGCGCCGCCGGCCAGGCCGGCCGCCGCACCGACGGCCATTCCCAATCCGGAGCCGGCGATTGCAAGCCGACGCGTGATGTGTCTGGTTTCCATGGCCTAACCTCTTGCATTTCGCTAATCTGAACAGCGATCAGATGCGTAGACAATAATTTGAACACCGTCAAGATAGAGGCGATATGAATCCGGCATCGAAGAGCGGCTACCATCATGGCGACCTGCGCGATGCGCTTGTGTCAGCCACCGACCGAATCCTGATCGAGCGCGGCCTTGACGGGTTCAGCCTGCGCGAGGCGGCACGGCGCGCAGGCGTTTCGGCAGGCGCGCCCGCGCATCATTTCGGCAGCGTCTCCGGCCTCCTGACGGAAGTCGCCATTCGCGGTTTCGAGGAGCTGGTCGCCTTCCTGAGAGCAGGCGAGGCGGAAGGAGGCACTGATCCGCTCGCGCGGTTGCACGGGCAAGGAACCGGCTATGTCCGGTTCGCCGTCGCATTCCCGGGCCGGTTCGCCCTGATGTTCCGCAAGGACCGTCTCGATGACGGCAATGAGCGCCTGTTGCTGGTCGGTGAGACGGCACGCCATGAGCTGGAGCGAGYCATGGCCGCCTGCCTCGGCCGTGATGTCTCCTCGCCGCACGTAGCGCTTGCGGCCATGGGAGCCTGGTCGCTCGTGCACGGCTTCGCCCATCTCGCCCTGGACGGGAAACTCGGCGGTCCCGCAGCAGTGGCGGTCGCCATCGACGACATGCTGCCGCAGCTGCTGGCCATGTACCGGCCAGATCGGGAACGGCAAGGCGATGTGTAGCTTTCCTCGCCCCCCGTTTTGGCCGCCGGACAGACGCTCCATGCGGCAGCCATGCTCGCGCCGCGCAGATGCGATTGCTGCGTCTATTCGGCCGGAAGCCGTACGATCGAGGTCGCATCAGGCCGCCGCCACGGCACCCAGCCGAGCGTCATGCCCGCCGCGGCAATCAGGATCGCAGCGGCTCCGATGATCTGGAGAAGCTGCGGCTGGTGGCCGAAGGCCGTCAGATCGACGATGATCGCGACGATCGGATAGATGAAGGACAGCGCGCCGGTCAGCGTCGTCGGCAACCGCTGGATCGCCATATAGAGCAGCACGAACATCAGCCCGGTATGGACGACGCCGAGCGTGCCAAGCAGCGCCCAGGTCTCCGCGCCGGCGGGCAACTGCGCCAGGCTGGCGAAGGGAGTGAGCATCGCGATCCCGACCAGGACCTGGACCAGCACGATCAGATAGGGCGCAACGCCCTTCAGCGCCTTCGCCACGATAGCGGCCAGCGCGTAGAAGAAGGCCGCGCCGAGTGCCATGGCGATGCCCGTGAGATAATCGGTCCCWACCGCCCCCGCGCCCGGCTTCGCCTGCATGATCAGCACCATGCCGGTAAAGGAGATCGCGAGCCAGAACAGCTTCGTGACGGTCAGTCGTTCGGCAAACAGCAGCGCGCCGAGCCCGACGAGCATGAAGGGCTGGGTGTTGTAGACCACCGTCGCAACCGAGATCGAAGCGCGCGAATAGGCCGAGAACAGCAGCAGCCAGTTCAGGACGACGGCAACGCCGCCTATCGCGGCGAGCGCGAGCTGGCGACCGGTCATCGCGCCGCGCCGAAGCAGCCCCAGGGCTCCGCAGACGATCAACAGGGTCGCGGCACCGAAAGCGCAGCGCCAGAACACCACATCCATCACCGGCTGGCCGGAGCGAACCACGAACCAGCCGATCGTGCCTGAGATCATCATGGCGGCCGTCATCTCGGCCACGCCGCGCCTATGGTCCGTCATCACCACCTCCACCCAGAAATGAAGCCGGATGATAGGATGACGGAATCCCGCGTTCTATGGATTACATGAGACAAATCAGAGAGAATGCCTCATATTGTAAGGGTCAAACCTCAGGAGACCTGATAACCATATGATCGACGAGCTGGACCGGAACATCATCGACATTCTAGCCGGGGATGCCCGCATCTCCCTGAAGGAGCTGGCTCAGCGGGTGAATCTGTCTTCGCCCAGCGTCTCCGAGCGGCTTCGACGGCTGGAAGAGCGCGGCGTAATCCGCGCCTTCACCGTCGACATCGATCCCCATGCGATCGGCTACCAATTGCAGGCGATCGTCCGGATCCGCCCCCTCCCCGGCAAACTACACGCGGTCCAGCAGTTGATCGAGGAGATCCCGGAATTCTCGGAATGCGACAAGGTCACCGGCGATGACTGCTTCATCGGCCGGCTGCATCTGCGCTCCATCGAACAGCTCGACCAGATCCTCGACCGGATCGCGGACAAGGCGGAGACCAGTTCGGCCATCGTGAAGAGCCAGCCGGTGAAGCGGCGCCTGCCGCCGCTATGAGGTGCAGGCTCCGCGCCGCGATTGATCAGGCTCGCCTGGTCACGACAATATGTGTGGCGGCGGGCGTCGCACTGTGCTGCGTGCTGGTATAGCCCAATGCGGGCAGGTCGAGATCAATGAAGAGGTTCTCGCCGGTGCCGAGCAGGATCGGCGAGACGGCGAGGTGCATCTCGTCGACTGCCCCCGCGCGCAGATAGTCCCGGATCGTCGCAACGCCACCGCCGAGCCTGATGTCCTTGCCACCTGCGGCTTCACTGGCGCGTTGGAGTGCCGCCTCCGGCCCATCGGTGACGAAGTGAAATGTCGTGCCGCCCGTCATCTCCAGCGGGGGGCGCGCATGATGGGTCAGTACGAAGACCGGAACATGATAGGGCGGATTGTCCCCCCACCAGCCTTTCCAGGCCTCGTCCGGCCATTCTCCCCGGATCGGCCCGAACATGTTCCGGCCCATGATCCAGGAGCCGATATTGGCAAAGCCGCGCGCGGCAAAATCGTCATCGACGCCGGTTTCGCCGCCCTCTTGCCCGAACATCTCTCGGAAAGTGCGCGTGCCGAACGCCCAGCGATGCAGCTTCGCACCGTTCACGCCGAGCGGATTGTCGACATCCTGGCTGGGTCCGGCACCGTAACCGTCCAGCGACAGCGAAAACCCGCGAACCACCAGCCTCGTCATGGCGATCATTCCAAACCAGTTGCAAAACGATATCGGATTCTTGCCATAACCGATCCTGATATGCAACCGGTCATCCCAATCGGACGATAGTCACGAAACTGACAGCCTGGCTTTCGCAGCCCGGAATTTTGCCTAAACCTTGGCTGCGGGAACGCAGCGGGAGCGAAGTTCATGAGACTGTCGACGACGCTAGGCCGAGCCGTCTTCGGATTGCTCGCGACGCTGGCGTGCCTGGCGCCGGCGCAAGCCCAATCCGACGAGCCCGGCTGCCGCCCGGAGATGGCAAGCCTCCGCCCGCCGATCCAGCGCGCGGCGCTCGCCAAGGACGAGGTCCGGCTGACCTTCGTCGGCCACGCCACCTTCCTGATCGAGACGCCCGGCGGCGTGAAGGCCGCCACCGACTACAACGACTACATCCGGCCGCGCGAAACGCCGGATATCGCGACGATGAACAAGGCGCATTCGACCCACAATTCGCGCAATCCCGATCCCGCCATCAAGCAGGTCCTGCCCGGCTGGGACCCTGCCGGCAAGGGCGCCGCGAAGCACGACGTCACGCTCGGCGACATGCGCGTACGCAATGTGCCGACCAATATCCGCTCCTATTCCGGATCGACCGATTTCGACGGCAACTCGATGTTCGTCTTCGAGATCGGCGATCTCTGCATCGCCCATCTCGGGCATCTGCACCACCCGCTCGAACCCGGCCATCTGCGCGCGCTCGGCCGCGTCGACGTCGTGCTCTTCCCGGTCGATGGCAGCTATACGCTCGATCAGGAAGGCATGATCGAGGTGCTGAAATCGGTGCAGGCCAAGGTGATGATCCCGATGCATTTCTTCGGCGGCTCGAGCCTCAGTCGTTTCCTCGCGCGCTCCCAGGATCTCTGGCCCGTCGAACGCCGGGCCGAGGCCGAAATCACGATCAGCAAGGCTATGCTGCCGCCCAAGCCGACGATCATCGTCCTGCCCGGAAACTGACCGGCCTCTCCGGTTTTCAGGCGCGCATTAACCCCTCGCTCAGCCTGGCGAGAGGCTTTTCTTGCCCTCCCGTTCCGCAGCGGCAATCTGTTCCCGTCTCATGGGAGTGCAGCATGATCCGGGTTCTCACGACTGCCGTCATTGCCGCCCTGTTGCTGCCGGCGGGTGCCGAAGCCGCGAAATTCCGCGGCGGAAGCCGTTCGTCGCATGGAAGCTCCCAGACCAGTTCCAGCGGAGGAAGCGGGACCTCCGTCGGGGTCGCGCCGCGGGTCGGCCGATCCTCACAGCAGGAAGCGGCCAAGGGCGACGCCCCGTCGCGCCCTCCCTTCCCGACGGCCAGCGCGGCGGCCCCAGCGATGCTGCGGCTCAGCACCGCCGAGGAACCAAGGATCTGGTGCCGCAGCGAAGTGGTGGTCGGCGGCTTCTGCATGCTGAACTGAGCCGCCGCCAGGCCAATCTTCAGGTGTTGGCGCCCCCATCGATTGCAAAGCCCGCCCCGGTGACGAAACGCGCTTCTTCGCTCGCCAGATAGGCCACCAGCCCCGCGATATCCTCTGGCTTGCCGTAGCGCGGGATCGCCATGCGGGCGCGCTGCTCATCGGCCTGCGGGCCGATCGCCGGATTCATGTCTGTGTCGGTTGAGCCGGGATGCACGATATTGACCGTAATGCCGCGCGGGCCGAGGTCGCGGGCGAGCCCCTTGGTGAAGCCGATCAGCGCCGCCTTGCTCATCGCGTAGAGCGTCGCACCCTCTTCGACCACGCGATCTGCGAGGCAGGACCCGGTCGAGATGATGCGTCCGCCGACGCCGAGATGCGCCGCGGCCGCCTGTGAGGCGAGCACGACAGCGCGAACGTTGACGGCAAGTGTCGCGTCGATATCGGCGAGACTCCACTCGGCAACCGCTCCTCCACGCCAGATGCCGGCGTTGTTGACCAGAATGTCGAGCCCGCCCAGCGAGGCCGCGGCCTTGTCGACCGCCCCCTTGACCGCCACCGGATCCGCGCTGTCGGCAGCAAGTGCGAATCCCTTGCGGCCAAGGGCCTCGATGGCGCGGACCACCTCGCCTGCCTTGTCGGCGGAGTGCTCAAAGGTGATCGCCACATCGGCGCCCTCGCGAGCCAATCGCAGGGCGATCGCGGCACCGATGCCGCGGCTGCCGCCCGTGACCAGGGCCTTCTTTCCAGTGAAGCGTGACATCAGGCAGTTCCATTTCTGTGATGATTGATGCAGAAACAGATGGAGCGCTTGCCTCCCACCGTCAAGATAATTATCTACCGATCGATACAGAAAAGGAATGGCAATGACGGAACGCGGCCGCCCCCGCGCCTTCGATCGATCCGACGCCCTGAAGAAGGCGATGCTGATTTTCTGGGCAAAGGGCTATCAGGCCACCTCCCTCAGCGATCTGACGGGAGCGATGGGCATTGGCTCGCCGAGCCTCTATGCCGCCTTCGGCAGCAAGGAGGAACTCTATTGCGAAGCCATCGACTTCTTCGAAGCGAGTGAAAGCGATGAGATCGCCGGCCCGTTGACAGCAGCGCCAACCGCCCGAGAGGCGGTCTCGGCGTTCCTGGCTGCAAGCGCCGCCGTATTCACGCGGCCGGGGCGCCCGCCCGGCTGCATGATCGTGCTCTCGGCGGTGAATGCCGTTGGCGTCAGCGACGAGACCGCGACCAAACTGCGTGATATGCGCGCCGGAAGCGTCGCGACCATCGCCCGGCGGTTGCGCGCTGCGATCGACGCCGGCGAGATCCCGCCTGGTATCGATGCCGAAGCCCTCGCGAGCTATTACGTCACCGTTCAGCAGGGTATGTCGATCCAGGCGCGCGACGGTGCTTCCCGCCAGCAACTGGACGCGGTTGTCCGCGGCGCGATGGCGGGCTGGGAACAGTTGACGGCCGGCTAGTCTAGGGGCCGCCGACATCGCCATAATCATCCGGGGCGGAGCCCAGAATCTTGCCGGGCGCCTTAGGTGCGGTCAGCGGGGTCGGTATCGGTGTATTGCCGTGGAGGAGATCGTTGCCCGCATGAATATCGCTCGCGACCTGGAGATCCAGCCGTTCATCGTCGCGACGACGCACATCCTCGGCAATCTCAGCGACCTCCTCCTCCGACAGTCCCATGCTGCGCAGTGCGGCTGCGCCGAAAAGCATGGCGGATTCGAAGGTCTCACGAATCTGGTATTCGACATTGCTGCGGATCAGGTCCATCGCGTGGCCGCGATCATAGGCTCGCACGAACAGCTTCGCGTGCGGGAATTCGGCCTGCGCCATGGCGACGATCCTGTCGGCAGTCACGCGATTATCGACACAGACCAGGATCACCTGCGCCCGCTCGGCGCCGGCAGCATGCAGGATCTCGCGCCGCGTGCCGTCACCGTAATAGACTTTGAAGCCGAAATTCGACGCGGCACGGATCAGTTCGACATCGACTTCGATGATCGAGACGCTGCAGCCCCGCGCCAGCAATGTCTGGCTGGCAACCTGTCCGAAACGCCCAAAGCCGATCATCAACGCGCTGCCATGCAGGCCGGAGGCAATCTCGACGCCGTCCAGCGAGGTCTGCTCCGGTGGCAGGAAGCGATCGAGAGCCAATACGAGCAAGGGGGTAAGCGCCATCGACAGGATGACCGTGGCGCTGGCCACTGCGTTGACCTCAGCGCCGAAGATGCCCGCCGCTGCCGCAGCAGCATAGAGCACGAAGGCGAATTCACCGCCCTGTGAGAACAGTGCCACCCGCGTGATGGCGTCGCGGGTCCTGGAGCCGAACAGCTTGGCGACGATGAAGATACCACTGGCCTTCACCGCCATGAACGCCACCACGGCCAACGCGACCAGACGCCATTCACGGGCGATCAGGTCGAGTTCGAGCGACATGCCGACGGCAAGGAAGAACAGGCCGAGCAGGATCCCGCGGAACGGCTCGATATCGGCTTCGAGCTGGTGCCGAAAACTCGACTCCGACAACAACACGCCGGCGAGAAAGGCCCCCATCGCCATGGAGAGCCCACTCAACTGCATGGCGAGCGCTGCTCCGAGCACGACCAGCAAGGCAGCCGCGGTCATGACTTCGCGGGCTTGCGCAGCCGCAAGCAGCCGGAACATCGGGTTGAGCAACCAGCGCCCCGCCACCACGAGACCAATAACGGAGCCGGCGGCGATCAGAAGCGGGAGCCAGTCGCCGGTATCCCCCGGCTTCGCCGGCGCAAGGAGAGCAACGATCGCCAGCAGCGGCACGATCGCAAGGTCTTCGAGCAAGAGGATCGACACCGCCTGCTGCCCATGCAGTGTCGAGGTCTCGCCACGCTCGTTCAGCATCTGCATGACGACGGCGGTCGAGGACAGGACGAAGCCCATTCCGGCCACGAAGGCAGCCGGAAGGCTCAGGCCCGCGAGCAGGCCGACACCGGTCAGCAGCGCACCGCACAAGCAGACCTGCGCGACACCCAGCCCGAAGATCTCACCCTTCAGCTTCCAGAGCCGGGAGGGCTGCATCTCCAGGCCGATGATGAACAGGAACATGACGACGCCGAACTCGGCGACGTGGAGCACGGCCTCCGGGTTGGCGAAGAGACCGAGCCCCGATGGCCCGATGGCGACACCGGCGGTGAAGTAACCGAGCACGGAACCAAGGCCGAGACGACGAAAGATCGGCACCGCGACGACGCCCGCGCCCAGGAGCGCCACGACCTTGACGAGATCACCGGTAAGGCCTTCGACCGCCATGCGCCCTCCTGCTCCTGCCAGGCATCGGCCCGGCTGCGGCACTCGCAAGCGCCTATTGGCGCAGCCCATCCGGAAAGAGCAAGCTCCACGCCGGCGAGGCCGGCCTCAGGCCTTGCGCGTGATCCGGCCCTCCAGCGGGTAGGCTGGATCGCTGTAACCCGGCGTCGAGGGATGGCCGGCAGGCACGAGCCGATCGACCAGGGCCTCATCCTCGGCGTCGAAGCGGGCATCGAGCGCCGCGAGATAGGCCTGCCATTGTTCGAGGGTGCGCGGACCGGCGATCGCCGCCGTCACCAGCGCATTGTTCAGCACCCACTGCACCGCGAACTGGATCGGGGTCAGCCCCTTCGCGGCCGCATGGTCGCGGATCGTGCGGGCGATGATCAGCGATTCCTCGCGCCATTCGGTCTGCATGATCCGCTTGTCCGCGCGGCCGGCCCGCGTGCCCTCCGGCGGTGCCTGACCCGGTTCGTATTTCGCRGTCAGAATGCCGCGGGCGAGAGGCGAATAGGACGCGACACCCAGGCCGTAGAAATCGCAGGCGGGCAAATGCTCGACCTCGGGCATGCGGTTCATCGCGTTGTAATAGGGCTGGCTGACCACGGGCCGGTCGATGCCGAGTTCATCGCAGAGCCGGCAGATTTCCGCGACGCGCCAGGAGCGGTAGTTCGAAACGCCGAAATGCCGGATCTTGCCCTCACGCACGAGATCGGCGAGCGCATGCACCGTCTCGCCAAGCGGCACGGTGTGGTCTTCCTTGTGGAGATAGTAGATATCGATGAAATCCGTCCCGAGCCGCCGAAGGCTGTCCTCGCAGGCCTGCATCACCCATTTCCGGGAGAGGCCACTCTGATAGGGCCCCGGCCCCATAACGCTCGCGACCTTGGTGGCCAGAACCCAGTCATGCCGGTTCGCGGCAATCGCCCGCCCGGTCACCTCTTCGGAGCGGCCCTCGTTATAGACGTCGGCCGTGTCGATGAAATTGATCCCGGCCGCGCGCGCGTGATCGACGATGGCTCGTGCATCGCCTTCCTCAGTCGCACCTCCGAACATCATCGTCCCCAGGCATAGCGGCGAAACCTTCAGGCCGGAACGGCCGAGCCGACGATAGTTCATCTGCGTTGTCCCTGATGCATTGGCGCGCAAACCTGCCTCATCACCTGCGCCCGCACCAGAGCGAGGCACGCAGAGATGCCTTGMAAGGGCAAGAGATTCCTTAAGATTTCATGGGAAGCTGCGACAGTCAGTCAATGGTCGCTCCCGCATGAATCTCGCCGCTCTCGTCCAGAGCCAGACCCTCGCCACCTTGCTTGCCGCCTTGGCTCCCGGAGCCGGGCTCGAGCCCGGCAAGACGGTCGAAGCGCGCTTGCTCTCCCTGGGCAAGGACGGTACCGTGACCGCTTTGGTCGATGGCGTGAAGATCGATCTCGTTCTCGCCGGCCCGGAAGTCCGACAGGCTGCGCTGCAGCCCGGCACAACGCTCACACTCAAAATCGAGGCTCCGGAAGACGGTGGAACGGGGGTGCGGGCGACGCTGCTTGCGGCTCGCCCCCCTGGCGAAGCTCTCACTCCTCCGGCTCAGTTGGTGCCCATCGACGGTCCGCGGCGCGAGCCGGCGCTCGCACCGCTTGCGCTGGAGACGGGCCGCAGCGCCAAGCCGTCGGCTCCGGAGGCCGCCACCCCCGGCCTGCCGGCTTCGTCGCGTCTTGCCGGCGCGAGCTCTTCAGCACCTTTGCCAATCCCCGCTACCGTCGCGGTGGCCCCTGCGCCGACCCAACGGCTGCAGTCCGAGGCGACGCCCTCGCCGCGCGCACTTGCCGGCCCGCTGATGGGCGAGGCTCTCGCTCGCCAGGACAGTCTCGCGCCGCTCTTCGCCAATCTGCAGGTGCTTGCCAACGGTACGATCTCCCTCATCCTGCCCAAGCCCCTGATGGGCCTGATCGACCAGATCCTGGCTCAGGCCATGCCGGCCGAGCGTAGACCCGTAACCGGCCAGGGCTTGAAGCAGGCCGTCGCACGCTCCGGACTTTTCCTGGATGCGCAGGAGGCAAGACTGCCTTCGCGAGCAAGCGACCGCCCGGAGGCAGCCGCACCACGCCCCTCTCCTCACGGCGATCTGAAGGCGGGGTTACGCGCGCTCAGCGACATGCTGCGGCCGCTTGTCGCCCCGGACGCCGCCGCTCCAGGGCTCAAACCGTCGGGAACAGAACCAAGGACGGCAGAGCAGGCAACGAGCGATGCGGAAGCGCATATCCGCCCGTCCCCGCCACGGCGCGACGGCGCGCTCGCCCCTCAATCGATTGCCGAACCCACCCTGTCGGCCGGAGAGAAGCCGCTCGTCATCGCACGCACGCTGCTCGACCAGACCGAAGCCGCGCTCGACCGCGTCAAGCTCGCGCAGTTCGCATCTCTGCCGCCAGAACCCAACCGTCCCGAGGCCGCACAAGGCCAACGCTGGGTGACGGAGATCCCTCTCGCTTTCCAAGCGGGCACCGCGATCCTGCCGCTGCATATCGAGAAGGACCCGCCGCGACGCAGCCCCTCTGGTGTCGAAGGGCCCCTCTGGCGCGTGCGCTTTGCCCTCGACGCCGAGCCGATGGGTCCGCTGCAAGGTGTCGTAACGCTCAAGGGACGCGCGGTGAGCGTCTCGCTTTGGGCCGAACGCGAAGGAACGAGCCAGTTCCTGCGCGGCGCTGCGCCTGATCTCCAGGCAGCGCTGGCCAATGCAAAATTTGAAGACGGAACCGTCGACATTCATACCGGCCAGCCGCAAGCCAGGCGAGCGACCGCCGGCCAGTTCCTGGACCGTCTGTCATGAGCCCTCCCTCTCCCGATCCGCTCGCGGTCGCGCTCGAGTATGACGGCCATGGCGCCCCGCGCGTCACAGCAAAGGGCCGCGGAGAGCTTGCTCAACGCATCATCGAGACCGCCCGCGAACATGATGTCGACATCGAGCGGAACGCTGTGCTCGCGCAGGCTCTCTCCACGGTCGAGCTGGACGATCAGATCCCCGAGGAACTCTACCGGGCTGCGGCGCAGGTCATCGCCTTTGTGCTATCGTTACGGGGCGAGATGCGCCTCGGTAGGCAGGGCGGCGGCCAGTCTTGATCCAGTTCTGCCCAGAGCCTGCTTGCCGCCTCCGCACGAGGGTCGGATGAGCGCCGAGATCGTCATCAGGCGCACGCGGCTTGGCGATTATGTCGGCTATGGTGCAGCCTTCGCCGAACTCGCGGAACGAGCGGTCGAGCCCAATCCCGCCATGTCGCCAGCCACTGTCGCGGCTGCGCGGGTCCTGGTTCCAGATGACCGCATCGTCATCCTGACGGCCTGGCGCAGTGAAGCGCTCGGTTCCGAGAGCCTCGTCGGAATCTGGGTGTTGCGTCGGCAGCGCGACTGGCGCAGCGGCCTTACCCCCATCCTCGCCGCTCCGCTCGTGCCGCTCTACGAGGTTTCATCGGCCCCCGTGCTGGACCGCGACAATGCCGAGGATATCGCGCTCGCTCTGCTGCGCCACCTCGCCGCATCGCGCGACCTGCCGAAAACCCTGGCTCTGCCGCTCCTGCCCGTGCAGGGGCCAGGTTTTCGTGCGCTCCAGGAGGCTTGCCGGGTCACCGGCAGCGGGCTGACGACATTCGAAACCTGGCAGCGTCCCGTGATGATCGCTCAGCCCGGCGACGATGCCGAGCGCTATCTCCGTCGCGCCCTTGGCTCAAGCTACAAGAAGCGCATGCAGCAGTTCCGGGCGATCGCACGGAACGGCGTGGTCTCCTTCCAGCGCAAGCGTCGCCAAGCCGCAGGCGAGGCGTTCGAGACCTTCCTCGCGCTCGAAGCGGCAGGCTGGAAGGGGGAAGCCGCGACCGCAATCGCCTGCCTGCCTAATGACGCGGCCTATTTCCACCGGCTGGTCGAGCTCTTCGTCGAACAGGACGCGCTCCAGCTCGACACGCTGCTGCTCGATGGCAAGCCCATGGCGATGGGCCTGCTCGTCGAAAGCGGAAATACCCGCCAGTTCCTGAAGATCGCCTATGACGAGACCCAGGCGCGCCATTCGCCAGGGCGAGCGCTGACCATTGCGATGCTCCAAGCCGATTTCACGGAGACGCCGCCGGTCTTCTTCGACAGCGGCGCAGGCGACGGCGTCGATCCCGGAACCTATGTCTGGGGCGAGCGCAGGACCATGGCGAATGCGATCATCGCGATCGGCAGCGCGATACCGGGGCCGGCACAGGTCGCCGCCCTGGCCCGCACGTGGCTGCGGCGCCTGCGGAATCGTCATCAATCGGCAAAGCATCGATAGAGATCACGCGGCTCGCCTGGCGACCTCGCACGCATCAACTGAGAGCAACTCCGGCGACGCCGCCCTGTCGAGCCGACGTCGGGCTCGGAAGGCGGCGGCTCATGACGAGATTGACCAGGCTCGCCACCTGCCCGATACCGGCCAGGATCATCCTGCAACGGTGCGACGGCATGACCAGCGATATCAAGATCGGAATCGTCACGGTATCCGACCGGGCCTCAGCCGGCATCTATGCCGACGAGGGCGGCCCCGCCATTCGCGACTACCTGAAGAATGCGCTCACTTCGCCCTGGACGGCCGTTGCGCGGGTCATCCCGGACGACCGCAAGGCGATTGCCGACACCCTGATTGAACTTGCCGACCGCGAGGGCTGCTGTCTCATCGTCACGACGGGAGGCACCGGTCCCGCTCCCCGCGACGTCACGCCCGAGGCCACGGACGACGTTGTCGAGAAACCGATGCCCGGCTTCGGCGAACTGATGCGCCAGGTCAGCCTCACCAAGGTGCCGACCGCGATACTCTCGCGCCAGACCGCCGGCATCCGTGGTCGCTCGCTCATCGTCAACCTGCCGGGACGGCCCCGCGCGATCGCCGAATGCCTCGACGCCGTGATGCCCGCCATACCCTACTGCATTGACCTGATCGAGGGCCCCTACCTGGACACCGACCCGACCGTCATCGTCGCCTTTCGTCCGGGCCAGAAGGCCAAGGCCTGAATTTTTCCACGACCCTGCATTTAACCAATGGTAGTGACGTTGCTGTAAGGCAGCAGGGTCACGACCTGCCTGAGAAGAGCGCGCTTGATGTCAGTCCCGAAAATCGTTCCGCTCGTCATGGCCGGCGGAGCCGGCACCCGGCTTTGGCCGCTGTCGCGCGATACGTTGCCCAAGCAGTTCATTCCGCTGCTCGGAGACGGGATCTCGACCTTCCAGGCGACCCTGCAGCGGCTGCATGACCCGCGCTTCGATGCGCCGATCGTCATCACCAACAATGACTTTCGCTTTATCGTTGCCGAACAGATGCTCGCGATCGGCATCAAGGGCGAGATCGTCCTGGAGCCGGAGCGACGCGATTCCGCCGCAGCGGTCGCAGTCGGCTCGCTATTGGCAGAACAGCGCAGGGCCGGCGCAATCTGTGCGGCCTTTGCAGCCGATCACGTCATTCAGGCGACTGCGGCATTCCGCGACGATTGCGCGATCGCAGCCGAGCTCGCTGCGTCCGGCCTGATCATGACGCTCGGCATTCCCCCGACGCATCCCTCGACGGCCTATGGCTATCTCGCACCCGGCGAGCCGCTGCCCGGCGAGCGCGCGAAACGTCTGCAGCGTTTTGTCGAGAAGCCCGACCTGGAACGCGCCACGCGCTATCTCGAGGAGGGATATCTCTGGAACAGCGGCAATTTCGTCTTTGCCGCGGCGACGATGTGCGACGAGATGGAACGCCACGTTCCGGACGTGCTGAATGCCGCGCGTGAAGCGATTGCCAAGGCGACCCGCGACCTCGACTTCCTGCGCCTCGATCCGGAGGCCTTTGCCCAGGCCACCAAGATTTCAATCGACTACGCCGTGATGGAGCGGACGCGGGCGGCCGGTGTCGTGCAGGCAAGCTTCGACTGGTCCGATATCGGCGCCTGGGACTCGATCCACGAGATCAAACAGAAGGACGCCGATCGCAACGTCCTCGAAGGCGAGGTGGTCGCGCTCGATAGCCACGGCATCTATGTCCGCAGCGATGACGTGTTGACGACGGTTCTCGGCCTCGACGATGTCGTCGTGGTTGCGACGCGCGATGCCGTGCTCGTCTCGTCAATGGCCGCCGCCGGCAAGGTCAAGAACCTCGTCGAGTTGATGAAGACCGATGGCCGGCCGCAGGCGAGCGAGCACTTGAGGGTCTACCGGCCCTGGGGCTGGTATCAGCGCATCGATATCGGCCAGCGCTTCCAGGTTAAGCGCATCAACGTCAAGCCGGGCGGGCTGCTCAGCCTGCAGAAGCACTTTCATCGCGCCGAGCATTGGGTCGTGGTTTCGGGAACAGCCGAAGTTACGGTCGATGCCAAGGTCACGCACGTGCATGAGAATGAATCGGTGTACTTGCCGATCGGCTGCGTCCACCGCTTGCGCAATCCCGGCAGGATCGACCTCGAACTGATCGAGGTACAGGTCGGCTCCTATACCGGCGAGGACGACATCATCCGCATCGAAGACATCTACGCGCGTAGCTGAAGGCGGGCTCAGGCGGCGTGCAGCTCCTGACCGATAGCCCGGATCAGCTGTGAGCCGACCGGGTCCGAGCTCGCGGGAAAGCCGCCTACGAGGCTGCCATCGCGCCCGACCAGATACTTATGGAAGTTCCAGGTCGGGACTTCGGCCGGCCGCCGTGTCGCCGCCCAGCGATAGAATGGATGGGCGTCCGGGCCGCGCACGCTCGATTTCGCGGCGAACGGGTAAGTCGCGCCATAGGTCTGGCGCGCTGCTTCCGCGATAGCCACGCCTTCCAGCGGCTCCTGCCCGCCGAAGTCGTTGCACGGCACCGCCAGCAACATCAGGCCACGGCCGGAATAGCGTTGCCACAGCTGCTCAAGTGTTGCGAACTGCCCTGCGTAGCCGCAATTGGTAGCCGTGTTGACGATCAGGATCGGCTTGCCGCGATAGGCCGCCAGCGGAATATGGCCGCCCTCGAGCCGGGCGAACGCAAACTGGTAGGCGTCGGGTGCGCTCTGCATATCCGGCGATATGGCAAATGATGGGCTCGCAGCGAGCCCGCCGATCAGGCTCAACACGTCACGACGAAGCAGCGGCATGGCCTGCCCTCCCGCCAAACCTCATAATCCGGCGCAGATACTGGCGCAAATGAGAGCGCCCCGCAGCCATGATGGCCCGAGGCGCTGGATCACAATGGTGAGATTAGATCATCGGACAGGAAATCGTATCCGGTCCGATGATCTATCCCTTTATCTTTGCACCGGCTTTCCCGAAAACCGCAATCCACTTTTCGGGCCGATGCTTTAGCCTCGAGCCGCCTGCGCTCAGCAGGCGAGAACCTTCTTCACCCGCACCTCGAGATCGCGGAGCTCATAGGGTTTCACGACATAGTGGTCGGCGCCGTTGCTGGTCGCCTCGTCCATCTTGTCCACCGAGCGCTCGGAGGTCGCCATGATGATCTTGATCTGGTTGAGCTCCGGCACGGAACGGATCGCCCGCAGCAGATCGATGCCGCTCATTCCGTCCATGTTCCAGTCGAGCAAAAGCAGATCATAGCGCTTGGTCTGCATCTTCATCAGCGCTTCGCGCGCATTCTCCGCCTCATCGATGTCCTGGAACTCGATCTGCTTCAGGAAATAGGTGGCAAGACCGCGCATGCTCTTCTGGTCGTCGACCACGAGGATCCGGTAGTCACTTCTGGCTTTCATCACGCTCTCCTCACGCGGTGCGCTGATGCGGACGTTCTGCGATCAGGTGGCCGATAGCGGCGCCAATCTGGTCGAGTGCCACAACGCGATCAGCGGCCCCGATCTCGAATGCTGCTTTCGGCATCCCGTTTACCACACAGGTTTCGCCACTTTGAATTAACGTCTCGGCGCCGGCTTTGCGCATGGCTAACAAACCGTCTGCCCCGTCCCGGCCCATCCCGGTCAGCAGCACGCCTACCGAATGGGCACCCAGGCTGCGCGCCACCGAGTGGAACATGACATCGACCGATGGCGAATGACCGCTGACCAGCGGCCCTTCCTTCAGGACACAGACCAGTTCCCCACGGCGCTCCTCGATCTCGAGATGGCGCAGGCCACCTGGCGCGACGACCGCCATGCCAGGCTTCAGCTTGTCCCCGTCAGCCGCCTCGCGGACGTCAAGCCCGGTGGCCGCCGCCAGGCGTGCCGCGAATTTTGCCGTGTAGCCGGCGGGCATGTGCTGAACCACGACCATCGGGATGCGCAGATTGGCGAGGTCCCGCATCACCACCTGCACGGCCGGTACGCCGCCAGTCGAGGCGCCGATGGYGATCAACGACGTACGCCCACCGGGCGAGGCGGAAGCGCGCCCAGGTTCACGAACGGGAGCTGGCCTTGCCGGCGCGGCTTCGCGCGCCAGAGCGCGCGCGGCTGCAAGCATCTTTCGACTGGCCGAGGCGCGGTGAAGCGCAGCCACCAGATGCTTCATGAAGCCTTCGAGCGTATGCGTCGTGCCGTCCGGCTTCTCGATGAAGTCGATCGCCCCCAGTTCTAGCGCCTGGATGGTGTTGTCGGCGCCTGGGCCGCCGAAGGCTGAGACGATCAGCACCGGCAACGGATCCTGCTTCAGCACGCGCGCCAGCAATTTGAGGCCGTGCCGTCCCGGCAGTTCGAGATCGAGMGTCAGCAGGTCTGGCCGCAGCTCCTGGATCGCGTCCCAACCCTCCTCCGCGCTGCCGGCGACGCCGATCACCTTGAAGCCGGGGGCGGAGTCGATGATCTGCGTCATGAGCTTCTGCATCAGGACGGAATCGTCGACGACAAGGACAGTGACGGGTTTGGCCGATGGTGCTTGGTTCAGGGTCATGTGAAGATCTCGACATCACCTGCGACAGGCTGGGTCTTAAGTCGGTTGAGATAGGCCACTTCCTGCTCATGCTCGCTGCTGCGGACGCTCGGCTGCACATGCTRCACCCAGGCCCGTCCCGTGGAAGGCTGGTAGTGGATTCGCCGTGAGCGTGTGCCGCCGACATCCTTGGAGACGATGGGAATGCCTTCCCGGTTGAGGAAGTCGAGCACGAAGGCAATGTTGCCGTCGCCTATGGCGAGCATGGTCGCCCCCGACAGGACCCGTGCCCCGCCGAAGACCTTGGCTTCGAGATGATTTCGTTTGCCGCCGCGCTTGAGCAGGCCGTTGATGAGAACTTCCATCGCGGTGTCGCCATAACGCTCGCCGGCGCTGGCATCGTTGCCACTGTTGTTCTTCGGCAGCAGGAAATGGTTCAGCCCACCGACCCCTGCCTGCGGATCGCGCATGCAGACCGAGATGCACGAGCCCAGCACAGTCGCGACGATCTCGTCCTTCGCCGAGGTGATCTCGTGCTCACCTGGCGCGACCGTGATGATCGTCGCCTCGAAACGGGGGTCGAAATAGCGCCGAGAGGACCGCGTGATACTCATGGGGTTCTCTCGTAGATCGTGCGGCCGATCAGCCTGAGCTGCGGGTGAGGTTGCGGGAGCGACTCGGAATGACCGAGATAGAGGAAACCTCCCGGCGCAAGCAGATCGACGAAGCGGTCGAGGATCGTGGCCTTGGTCCGGGTATCGAAATAGATGAAGACGTTTCGGCAGAAAATGGCATCGAATGGGCCACGCATCGGCCAGTTTTCGATGAGATTGAGCCGCTTGAAGGCGATCAGCCGGCGCAGATCATCGCTGATCCGCGCCTCTCCACGCCCGACCTGCCCGTCCAGGCGCAGCAGCGGCCTGACATCGGCGGGCAGACGCTCGAACAGCTCCGCCGGATAGATGCCCGCTTCCGCCCGGTTGAGGATGTCCGTGTCGATATCAGTCGCCAGAATGCGGAAATCGAGATCGCTGCGTGAGCCGATGACGTCGCGCGAGACAGCCGCAATGCTGTAGGGCTCCTCGCCGGAGGAGCAGGCAGAGGACCAGATCCGGATACGCCCGCGCCGGCCGCCGCGTTCCTGAACCAGCCTCGGCAGCACATCGCGGCGCAAATGGTCGAAGTGATGCCGCTCGCGGAAGAAGGCGGTGTGGTTGGTGGTGACCGCGTTGATCAGCTCGGGGATCTCGTCCTGCGCGCCCGGCGTCTTCAGGAAGGCGCAGTACTCCGCGACCGAGCCCATTCCCAGCGCCTTGACGCGTCGGGAAAGGCGACCGCGCGTCATCGCTTCCTTGTGTTCGCGGATGACGATGCCGGCATGCTCGTAGACGAGCTTCGATATGAAGCCCATGTCCTCACGCGTCAGCGTGGCTTCGGGAAGACCTTGAGGCGCGAGCATCACTGTGAACCTGACAACATCGAACTAGAACTCGGCCCAATCATCGACACGCCCATTGGCGATGCGGCGCGGCGCTGGACGGACCGCCGGGGCTTTCGTCAGTTCCGGCCGACGCGACTCCGGGCGGCGGACCGCCGGCGCGACACGCGCCTGCTCGACGAGCGCTGCAGCCGCAAGTCGCTGCAACCGGGCGGGCTCGGTCTGCGCAGCATGAACCGACGGCGCAGCGAACCCTTCCTCGATGCGGAAGACGGCAACAAGCTGTTTCAGCCTGTCGATTTCCGCCATCAGTTCATGTGCCGATGACGCACTCTGCTCCGCCAAAGCCGAGTTCTGCTGGGTCATCTCGTCCATATGGGCGACGGTCTGGCTCATCTCCTCGATGCCATGGGCCTGCTCGGCGGTCGCGGAAGAGATCTCCGCGACGGTCGCAGAGACCTTGCTCGCAGCGGCCACGATCCGCTCCAGAGCTTCACCGGTGCTGCGTACGAAGCGCACGCCCTCGCCGACCTGCTCGTTGGAGGTCGCGATGAGACCCTTGATATCCCGCGCAGCCTGAGCGGAACGCTGTGCCAGGGCGCGCACTTCGGAGGCCACAACGGCAAACCCCTTGCCCGCATCACCGGCCCGCGCAGCCTCGACCGCCGCATTGAGCGCCAGCAGATTGGTCTGGAAGGCAATACCGTCGATCACGGAGACGATCTCCGAGATGCGGACGGAGGACGTCTCGATCCGTTCGATCGCGCCAACCGCCTGGGACACGACAACCCTGCCGTCATTGGCCACATTCATGGCCTCTCCGGCCAGCTGGGTCGCCTCGCGGGAGCGGGCCGCGCTCTGCTTGACGGAGGCTGCCAGCTCCTCGGTCGTCGCGGCAGTTTCCTCCAGATTGCCGGCTGTCGCTTCAGTCCGCCTGGCAAGGTCGCCTGCGCCGGAATTGATCTCGCTCGCGGCTCGCGAAACATTGCCTGCCGTCAGTTGGATGGTCGAGACGGTCTGGCCGAGATGGGCGAGTGCTCCGTTCAGGCTGCGCTTCAGCTCTGCGAGGCGGCCGCGATAGTCCCCCTCCATGCGGTGGCTCAGGTCGCCCTCAGCCAGTCCACCGAGCACGCTCGAAAATTCGCCGACCGCGCCTTCGACCAGCGTATTGATCTGATTCAGGCCCTCGGCGATGCGAGCCATCGCCTCCGGCTTGCCCGCAAGCGGAATACGACGCGAGAAGTCGCCCTCGACGGCCGCCGAGACGACATCTGCAACCTCGTTGGCGGCGGCAAGTTCGTCGGTCAGTTCCAGCCATTCGACGGCGGTGCCGAGACGCTCGCCATTGGCATGCAGGACAGGGCTCAAAGACAGCGAAATAGTCCGCCGGCCGAGCGCATAGCGGATCGCGCGGGCCCCGCCGACATCATGCCGCCCGAACACGGGGTCGCCATAGACGGCATCCATGACCCGGCCAAGCATGTCCTTGGCCGAGCAGCCCGGGAAGGCCGTGCGAAAATCCTCCTGGGCCTCGGCAAAGAACTTCAGCAGCGACTTGTTGACGTAGACGACGCGGTTCTGCCGATCGCAGACCATAACATTGGTGCGGCAGTCATCGAGCGCGGCACGGATACGCGCAGCTTCGACCCCTGTCTCGTGAATGCTCTTCAGGGCGCGGGCAAGGTCGCCGATCTCGTCGCCGCGGGCGAGGCCCGGGATCGCGGCGTTCTCGCCCTGGGCCAACAGGCCGACCGCATCGCGCATCTCGACGATGGGCCGGTAGATCGACCGCGCCGCAAACCAGCCGACGGCCGCGATCGCGACCAGCGAAACGGCGCTGATCCCCAGCATCTGCGGAATGGCCGATCGCACGGCACCGTCGATATCGGCGGCGCTCAGCCCGAGCTGCGCGAGGTCATTCAGCCGCCCCCAGGCGACATGATAGGCGGCGGCGCCGATGGCGCCGCCCGAAACGAAAGCCGCGCCGAGAAACATCAGCGGCAGCCGTACCGAGAGTCTCGAAAGGGAACCGGCGAAGCTGCCCATGTTCTTGTCGTGTCTTTCTTGGCGCGTTGGCCTTCCCGGCTCAGTCATCTGGYGCGTTGCCGCGTCAGATGATGATCAAGCCGCCCGGGTGGTCCGAGCGAGAGGGGTTTCCGCCCCGCCTTCGCGGATCACGGCCGCGAGGTCGAGCAAGGCGACGATCTCGGTGTCGAGCAACACGAGGCCTTCGATCAGGCCATGCTCGTCACGCTCCAGATCCGGCGCCGGGCGAACCGCGCTGACCGGAACATCGACGATGTCGGAGACCGAGTCGACCAGCAGGCCGGCGGTCTTGTCCTCGACATCGACGACGACGATGACGTGGGTTGCCGTGGCATCGGTGACACCGAGGCCGATCGAGGTGCGCAGGTCGTAGACCGCGAGAATGACGCCGCGCAGATTGAGCACGCCGCGCACATGCGGAGCCGCATGCGGCAGGGGCGTGGTCACCTGCCAGCCCTTGATTTCACGAACCATGCCGACATCGATGCCGAAAGTCCGATCACCGACGCGGAAGGTAACGATACGACGCACGGCTGATTCAGGCTGCGCCGACGAGAAGTGCTTTTCGCCGAGTTGAAGGGTCATGATCATCCAGCCATTTTCAGTTCGGGAGCGGGTTGCCGGCTGCCGGTCGCGGCCAGCCTCAGCATCGAGTCGACATCGAGGATCAGGGCGACGAGGCCGTCGCCGAGGATGGTCGCGGCGGATGCGCCGTTGACCGCGCCGTAATTCGCCTCGAGGCTCTTCACGACGACCTGCTGCTGGCCGACGATCTCGTCGACCGCAATTCCGACATTACCGCCGCGCTCGGTTTCGGCGATGATGATGATGTTCTCGTCGCGCTGCCCGGACGAGCCCATCACGGCGCCGAGCCGGTAGAGCGGTGTGACCTCACCGCGCCAGCGCAGGACTTCCTGGCCGAAGGTGAGATGCTMGATCGGCGTATTGGCGAGGTGCTGGGTCTCGATCACACTCGCGATCGGGATGACGTAGCGATCGTCACCGCAGCGGATCACCATGCCCTCGAGCACGGCGAGCGTCAGCGGCAATGCCAGGGTGAACTTGCAACCGCGGCCGGGCTCGGAATCGACGCTGATGCGGCCGCCGAGCGACTCGACATTGCGCCGCACCACATCCATGCCGACGCCGCGGCCCGAGATGTCGCTGACGGCCTCCGCGGTCGAAAGCCCGGCGGCGAAGATCAACTGGTCGATCTCCTCGGGTGCAAGCTTTTCATCGGGGCCGACAAGACCACGCGAACGGGCCTTGCCCAGTAGCTTCTCGCGATTGATGCCGCGCCCGTCATCGGTGACGGAAATCACGATGCGCCCGGCCCGATGTTCGGCGGTGAGCTGGATCGTGCCCTCCGGCCCCTTGCCTGCTGCCAGGCGTTCCTCCGGCGTCTCCAGGCCATGATCCATCGAATTGCGGATCATGTGAGTCAGCGGATCGGCAAGCTCTTCGATGATCGTCTTGTCGACCTCGGTATTTTCGCCTTCGAGCACCAGGCGCACTTCCTTGCCCAGGGTCTGCGCAAGCTCGCGGACGAGGCGCGGCATGCGCTGGAACACGGCCTTCACCGGCTGCGCGCGCACGGCCATGACATGGTCCTGCAGCTCGCGTGTCTGGCGCGACAGCGTCAGGATGCCCTCGGCGGTCTTGGCATAGACGTCATAGGGCAGCGAGCGCACGCATTCGACCAGCATGGACTGGGTAATGACGATCTCGCCGACGAGATTCATCAGCTTGTCGATGCGGTCGAGGTCGACGCGAACGCTGACGGCCTGGCGTTGGCGGGCCGCAGGAGCATCATTGGCAGGAGCACGAAGCGCAGGACGCGGCACGGGCGGAGCCGTCGCCTCGACTGGGGCCGGGGCCGGCGCAGGAGCCGGCACAGGAACGGGTTCCGGCGCAGCGGCCGGAGCAGGCCCGAGCTTCGCCAGGATTGCCGAGAGATCGGCAGCAACCGACTGCGGCACCTCTGCTTCGACGGCAGCGACTGGCGCGAACGAGGCCACATCGTCATTGGCCGGCTCGGGCATCGCCTCGATCTCGAACTCCTCGGTCGCGAGGGTGAAATCGAACTTGCCGTGCAGCTCTTCGACCGACAACTGCGTGCGCAGGTTCACGGCAAAGCGCATCCAGCAATCGGTGACGTCGAGTTCCTCCAGCGACGGCACGTGGCTCAGGTCGCAGGAGACGGAAACGATATCCTCCGGCGGCAGAGCCGCCAGCACGACGCGGGGTTCGATCACACGGCGGAAGAGGTCGCGATCCGGCGTGATGCGCAGGCACATCTCGCTGCCGGCCTTCACCGGCTCGGCCGGAGCGACGGCGGCAACTGGCTCGTCGTCCCAGCCGTCATCGATCGGCTTCACGGGCGCGGCGGACTTCGCCTCGACCATCGCAAGCAGATTGCCGAGCGCTGCGATACCCGGCGGGGCGTCGTCGCTCGCAGGCGCGGAGGCCGATGGCACTGGAGGTGCGGAAGCGGCAGCGGCAGGAGCTGCTGCGACGGGTTCGGCCTGCCCGACACGTTCCAGCGCCTCGAGCAGATCAGGACGCGGGCGGGCCGGTTCGTCATTGCGCGCCGCCGACACCAGATCGGCAACGGCATCCGAGCAGCGCAGAAACAGTCCGAAGGGAGCGTCCTCGATCGCGACACGCCCCGAACGCAAATGATCGAGCGAAGCCTCGAAGACATGGGCGAAGGCGACGAGCTCCGTGCAACCGAAGGCCCCTGCCCCGCCCTTGATCGAATGGATCGCGCGAAATGCGGCGTTGACGTCCTCGGGCTCGCGTGAGCCCTCATCAAGCGCCTGAAGCTTTTGCTCCAGAGCGCCGAGAAGCTCTTCGCATTCCTGGAAGAACGTTTGTTTGAGTTCCGCTAACGGATCCATCGGCCAGCCTTAGTTCTGATAGCGAGCAACGAGGCCGAGCAGGGTGTTGGGCTCGAACGGCTTGACCATCCAGGCGCTGGCACCGGCGCGCCGGCCCTCCGCCTTGATCTCGGCGCCGTTTTCCGTCGTCAACACGATGATCGGCGTATTCTGGCCGGCCGGTCGGGCACGGCAGGCGCGCGTGAACTCGATTCCGTCCATCAACGGCATGTTGAGGTCGGTGATCACCAGATCGGGCTGGAACTGGTCGAACTTGACGAGGCCGTCCTCGCCGTTCTCCGCTTCCGCCACCTCATGTCCGGCATTGCGAAGCGTCAGGCTGAGCAGACTGAGCAGGGTCTTCGTATCGTCGATGGCCAGGATTCTCATCGATATCACTCCAGGACGAGAGCGCTTTGGGCAGGATCGAAGCCGATCGCCTGCAGGGACTTGCGGCACTCTTCCGAGGCCGCCTTGAGAGTGACGCTGAGCCCCTTTGCCTGCGCACTGGTCGCGGCGGCATGGAGCAACTGAATCCAGAGGCTGGGCAGGGGGCCAGCTTCAGCGCATTCGACGRCGATGCTCTCCTTCTGCTCCAGCGCGACAAGCAGCTGATTGCGGAAGGCTGCCGCCTCGGAACGACCGAGAAAGGCTGGAAGCGAGACGGTGATGACCACGGCGGCGGGACCCATGATTGGCGGATGGAAGATCACGCCAGATTGGTAAAAATTTCGCTAATCGGCGGCACCCCGGCATCAACGCTTTGGGCGTTTCCGAGGCAGATGTGGTCAGAACATGGCATTGCTGATGGCACGCGGAACGAGCGAGATGCTGCCGTTCTGCTCCTTGTACTTGCGCGGGATGTTGATGATCCCGGACAGGTGCAGCCAGAGCGCGTTGGGCGAGATCGGCTTGGTGATGATCTCGTGCGCCCCGAGCTTGGCCGCCTGCACGACCGAACGGCGGTCGGGGCGTTCCATCATCACCAGAACCGGAGCCTTGGCGAAGGGCGAAGTCTTGAACGAACGGATCGATGCCAGGCATTTGACACTGCCGGAATCGGGCAGGTCCCAGTCCAGGACCACGATGTTCGGCTGCTTCTGGATGAACATCGTTGCGGCCGAGGACAAATCCGGGGCCTCGAAGATGCGGTGGAGCGACGCCTGGTAGAGCATGGTCCGGACGATGCGCCGGTAATGCGCGCTGCTATCGATCAGCAGGACCGAGAGATTGGGAAAAGACGGCGCGATATGCATGACGCTGGACCGGACACTCACTCAACCCGACGCGCCATCCTGGCGCTACGCGTAGTCTTGCCTGCAGGAACGCTCACAGGCCGTTAATGCGGTCGCCTCAAACGCTGAGACCGAAGCGAATTCCGCCCCAATGGCGCCCCTTGACCCAGATCGGCGCGGAGAGGTCCTCCATGACGAGAAACTGGCCGCCGCCCATGTCGCGCCGATAGGTCTGCAGCAGGAAGGGTTTCTGGTTGCGGGCAGCCGCCAACCCGGTGCGATCCGCGAAGACGCGGCGGTTCCGGCAATTCGCGTTGTTCCAGATCGGATCCCGTCCCTGCGCCTGCGAGTACTTGCGGTTATGGGTCGGCAGAAAGCCGTTGCGATCGACGGCCGCGCAGAAAACGACGCGCTTGTTTGCGGCCAGCAGCCTTTCCTGGAGCGGCGGCAGCAGACGATCGGTCAACGCGACGAAACGCGTCATATGCTGCAGGGGGTCCGAGCCGCCGATCGGACGATAGGTCTCATCGAAGAGATCGGCCATCGCGATTTCGCCTTGTGCCACGGCGTCCTCGAAGAGGCCGGAAATGGCTTGCGCCGTCTCCATGGCGGTGGCGATCAGTTCCGATTGCGCGGTGCGCACGCCGGAAGCCGCAATCGAACCGAGGATCGCCTCGCTGATCGAGACGAGCGAAGCCGCCCGGCCCGACGCGAGATCGAGATTGCCGCTCGACTGGTCGACGCCGGCGACCAGCGCCTTGAGATCCTCGCCGACCTTGGCGAAGGCGATGGCATTCTCCCGCGTCGGATTCGAGATCGCATCGATATCGCCGATCAGCCCGACGACCGAGCGACCGAAAATGTCGAGTTCGCCGACCTGCCGGGATATTCCCCTGCTCTCCTCGCTCGCGCGGCGGGCGACCGCTGCATTCTCGAAACTGCGGCGGGCAAGCTGATCGACCGTTTCCACAAGCGCGTCGAGCTGTCGGGTGCTGAGTGCGGTCGCCTCACGCGTCTGCTCGGAGAGTTGCTTCACGGCCGCAGCGATGACCGCAAACCCGCGCCCCGCCGAACCACTCCGCGCCGCCTCGACACCGGCATTGATCGAGAGCAGTTGGATCTCGCGCGTGATCGTCTGGATGGCGTCGCTCGCCTCGCGAACCTTGTGGGCATTGGTGACGGCCTCGGCAAGCGCAGCCGAAATCGATTCGGCCCCCTGGCTCAGCGTCTCGATATCGCTCTGGGCAGCATTCAGCCCCTGCCGAACCGCTCCCGTGACCCGTTCCAGGCCACTCTTGACGACAGACGCCGCCTTCTGAGCGTCTTCCGCCGAACTCTGGATCGAGCGATTGGAGCGCGAAACCTGCTCGACGGACGCAACGACGCGGTGCAGCCCTTCGGCCTGGCCTTCGAGCTGTCGTGTGACATCGCCGATGCGGCCGGAAATATCCGTGATCTCGACCCCGAGCTTGCCGAAGCGCTCCGCGATCTCGCCAATGGCGCGGGCGGCCGCAGTCCCATTGAGCACATCCTCATTGGCCGTCTCCGGCAGCTTGAGAGCCTGTGCTTGCATGGCGAGATGTATCCGCGACCAGAGGAAGCCTCGCTTACCCTAGGCAAAACACGGTAAATCGCGCGTTAACGGCCAGTTCGGCCGTTAACCATCCCTCCGCGTACCGATCACGCTCTGTCGCAGGCGAGGCGGACATCGCCGAAATCGCGCAGCGGGGGGCGTTGCTGCGAACAGCGCTCGACGGCACTCGCACAGCGCGGGTGAAACGCGCAGCCGCTCGGCGGCGCAATCGGGCTCGGCACCTCGCCCGACATCGGCTTGCGCTCCCGGTTCGGTCTCTCGACATCGGGAATCGTGTCGAGCAGCAGCCGCGTATAGGGATGGCGCGGCAGGTTGAAGACCTCATCGGCGGGGCCGGCCTCGACGAAGCGGCCGAGATACATGATCGCCAGATGGTCGGACATGTGCCGAACCACCGAGAGATTATGGCTGATGAAGAGATAGGTCAGGCCGAACTCGGCCTGCAGCCTCACCATGAGATTGAGGATCTGTGCCTGCACGGAGACGTCGAGTGCCGAGGTCGGCTCGTCGCAGACCAGGAAATCGGCCTCGGTCGCCAGTGCACGGGCGATCGAGATGCGCTGCCGCTGCCCGCCAGAGAATTCATGCGGGAAGCGCCGGGCGTCGGCGCGGGACAGACCGACGATCTCGAGCAGATCGCCGACGCGTTCCGTCGCCTCGGCGTCATCGCGGCGCAGCTTCAGCTCGCGGATCGGCTCGGCGATGATGTCGCCGACCCGCCAGCGCGGATTCAGGCTGGCGTAGGGATCCTGGAAGATCATCTGAACGCGTGGCGGACCGAAGCTGCCATCGAGGCGGCGGATATCGGCGAAGCGCAAGCTGCCCTCGGTCGGGCGCTGCAGCCCGACGATCATCCGTGCCAGCGTCGACTTCCCGCAGCCGGACTCGCCGACGATGCTGAAAGTGGTGCCACGCTGGACCGTGAAGGAGATATCCTCGACCGCCCTCAACACACGGCGCGGCTCATGCGAAGCCAGACGGGACAGCCAGGGCGCCGAGACGTCGAAGCGGCACGACGCCGCCTTCACCTCGAGAATGGTTTCAGTTTCAGCCATGAACCAGCTCGCGCAAGGGGAAATGGCAGGCGGCGATATGGAGCCCCGCGCCCAGCGAAGGCCGCTCGTCGCGGCAGCGGTCGCGGCAAGAACCGCACCGCGGATTGAAGGCGCAGCCCTTCGGTATGGCGTTCAGTCGCGGCATGGCGCCGTCGATCTGGTTGAGATGGCGATGGCGCTCATGCACGCTCGGGATCGAAGCCATCAGCCCGGCCGTATRGGGATGGCTGGGGTGGCGCGTCACATCCTTCACAGGGCCGACCTCGACGACCCGTCCGGCATACATCACCGCGACCCTGTCTGCCGTCTCGGCGATCACGCCCATGTCATGTGTCACCAGCATGATCGCTGTGCCATGCTCGCGGCAGAGCCGCTTGAGCAGGCTCATGATCTGCGCCTGGATCGAAACGTCGAGCGCCGTCGTCGGCTCGTCCGCGATGATCAGCTTGGGTTCGGCGCAGAGAGCCAGCGCGATCACCACACGCTGGCGCATGCCGCCCGAGAACTGATGCGGATAATGGTCGATCCGCGTTTCGGCGGCGGGAATGCCGACTTCCTTGAGAAGGTGGAGCGCCCGTGCCCGCGCCTCGCCACGGCTGACCGGCAGATGCGCCAGGATCGTCTCGACGATCTGATCCCCAACCCGGAGCAGTGGATGGAGCGAGGTCAGCGGATCCTGGAAGATCGCGCCGATCTCCTTGCCCCGCACCAGGCGCATCGCCTCGGCTGGGAGATTGTCGATGCGCCGGCCGTTGAGATGGATGCTGCCGCCTGCAACCCGGCCGGGCGGATCGAGCAGGCCGATCACCGCCGTACCGGTCAGGGATTTGCCCGCCCCCGACTCGCCGACAACGCCAAGGATCTCGCCTGGCGCGATCTCGAGCGAAACGCCGTCGAGCGCCGTCAGCGGGCCATGGCGGCCGTCGAAGACGACCTTGAGGTCCCGCACCGAGAGCAGCGACTGGGGCACGGCCATGGCGGTCATGTTCTCTCCTCCCCACGTTCGACCGGATAGCTTGACGAGAAGATCTCGGAAGCCGGCGGGTGGCCATGTGTCCGGCGCGGGTACTGCGCCATCACGCCTTCGAACTGTTTCTGCGCGCGCCGCTTGTCCGCAGCTTCGTCGACGCCCGGGATCTCGCGGTCCTCCATGACGAAGCGGCCGTCGATGATCACCGTCGCGAAGTCGCGGCCGTGTCCGGCGAGCAGCATGGTCTGGATCGGATCGATGACCTGGCCGAGATGTGGCCGGTCGAGATCGAAGACCGTGATATCGGCCCGCGCGCCGGGCTGGAGCCTGCCGAGATCCGGGCGGCCAAGCGCATCGGCACCGCCAATGGTCGCCGCGTCGTAATAGTCCTCGCTGCGCACGCCGGCCGAGCTGCCCGCCATGGTGCGGGCGAGGATCATGCCGACCTGCATGTTCATGATCATGTCCGGCGGGCTGGTATCGGTGCCGAGGCCGAGATTCAGGCCCATCTCGCGATAGCGCCCGAAATGATCGATGGCATTGCCGTGGCGTCCGGAGACCAGCGGGCAATGCACAATGGTCGAACCGGCATCGCGGATGATCTCGAGATCGTGGCCAGGCCGGGAAATGTGCCTGCTGCCGGAGACATAGGTTCCGTGAGGCAGGAGCGTCCGCTCGGTCAGAAAGCCGAGCTTCTCCAGCCATTCCGGCGGGCTCATGCCGTGCTGCGCCAGCACGAGATCGTACTCGATCTTCGACTGGCAGCAGTGCAGCCGCACTGGCACGCCAAGGGTCCGGCCGGCCTCCGCCGTGCGCCGAAGCAGTTCGGCAGTCGAGGTCTCGATCCGGTCCGGCGCGAGCATGGTGCGGACGAGTCCGCTGGCGGCGCCCTCAAAGCGCTCACAGAAGGCGATCGCCTCTGCGAGCTCGGCAAGGCCGCGAGGCTCGTCATAAGCCGTCGTGATCCTGCCATCGGCCTCGACCACCTGGTTCCCGGTGCGGTAGGCCGGGCCGAGATAGGCGCGCAGGCCGAGTTTCGCCGCGGCTTCTGCCGCATCGGAGAACTCTTCCGGCGTCTCGCCCCATTGCCGGTAGAACAGCGAGGCGATCGGCAGCGCCGTGGTGATGCCATTGCGGATCAGCGTCGCGAAGGCATGATGCTTCTGGAAGGCAAGCTCCTCCCGCGAATACATCTCGACCGGGCCGGCCTCGATATAGGACCGCGGCCAGACACGCCCCTTCTTCCAGGCCGGTTGGTTGTCATAGGCGAGGATGGTGGTGTCGAGATCGGAAAGCGCGTCGAGATCGACGAAGCCGGGTCCGATCAGCGCGTTGCCGTAATCGATCCGGCGCATGACCTCGCCGGGGAAGCGATGGCCGATGAAGACCACTTCGCCATTCTCGAAGACGATCTCGCCATTCTCGATGAGCCGATGCCGGCCGTCGCGGTGGCCCACGAGCCAGCGCGCGGTCAGCAGGACCCTGCCCTTGGGGTGCGGCGCGGCCTGCAGCATCAGGGTGCGCTCTTGATCGAGACGCCGTCGCGCGCGACGATCTTGCCGCCCTTGACGACGCGACGCTTCGGCGAGCGGGTCACGATCGCCTCGGCCAGCGTCTCGCCGGGCACGAGCACGAGATCGGCCCGACAGCCCTGGCTCAGCCCGTAGCCGTCGAGTTCCATCACCTTGGCACCCTCGATGGTGCAGACATCGAGCGCGATCCGGAGTTCATCGTCGCGCCGGAAGTTGTTGCGCAGGCCGACGAACATGGCGCGCTCCAGCATGTCGGCATTGCCATACGGCCCCCAGGTGTCGCGGATGCCGTCTGAGCCGGAGCAGACCCGGATGCCGGCCTCGATCAGCCGCTTCACCRGCGGGGCCGGCCTGCTCGCCGGCGCCGTCGTCATGATGGCAATGTCGAGCTCGGCGAGCTGGGCGATCAGCGGATCGATGAGCGCCGGGTCCGGCGTGCCGAGGCAGAAGGCATGGCTGATCGTGACCTTGCCCTTCATGCCGAGTGCCCGTGTACGCTCGATGATCATGTCCATCGAGAAGGCGCCGACCTCACCCGGCTCATGCAGGTGGATGTCGAGCGGCTTGCCGTAGCGCTGGCAGAGCGCAAACACGGCGTCGAGATGGCCCTTGGGATCACGGTCGATCGTGCAGGGATCGAGGCCGCCGACCACTTCCGCGCCGAGCTTCATGGCCTCGTCCATCAGCTCCAGCGTGCCGGGCCGGCGCAGCATGCCGGACTGCGGGAAGGCGACGATCTCGACGTCGATGATGTCGCGATAATCGTCGCGCATCTTCATCACGCCCTCGACGCCCCACATGCCGTGGTCGGTATCGATGTCGATATGGCTGCGGATATGGGTCGAGCCCATCAGCGAGGACTGGATGCTCTGGCGGGCCGATTGCTGATAGGGATCGATGCCGAGCCGACGCTTGTTCAGGCGCTCATTGTCGATCTTGTCGAGAAGTCTCGGGCCAACTTCGTTCTTGTACCAGGGCAGGCCCCAGAGGCTCTTGTCGAGATGGGTGTGAGCCTCGACCAGGCCGGGCAGCAGGATCTCGTTGCGGCCATCCTCGACCACGACACCGGCCGGCGCGGCAAGCCCGGTCCCGAGGCGGGCAATCCGCCCCTTCTCGATCAGGATATCGGTCGCCTCGCCGCCAAGCGGGCGAATATTGCGCAGCAGAAGATCGGTAGCCATCGTTTCCTCGTCAGTTTCTTGTCAGCGGAGTTTCGGATTCAGCGCATCGCGTAGCCAGTCGCCGAGCAGGTTGACCGAGAGCACGATCAGCCCGAGCTGCAGTGACGGGAAGACGACCAGCCACCAGGAGCCGGAGAACAGGTACTGGTTGCCGATGCGGATCAGCGTGCCGAGCGAAGGCTGGGTGATCGGCATCCCGACGCCCAGGAAGGACAGGGTCGCTTCCGACAGGATTGCCAGACCGAGATTGAGCGTCGCGGCGACCATCACCGGCGTCAGGGTGTTTGGCAGGATGTGGCGGCGCATGATTCGCGCCGGCGCGACCTTGATGATGCGCGCAGCGAGCACGTATTCCTTGCGCCGTTCGACCATGGTGGAGGCGCGCACGGTGCGCGCATACTGCACCCAGTTGGTCAGCGAGATCGAGACCACCAGCACCACCGCAGCGAAAGGCTCACGCAGGCCGGGTGGCAGCAACTCGCGGAAGATAGCGCTGACCAGGATCGCCATCAGCAGGGTCGGGATCGAGAGAACGGTGTCGCCGAGGCGCATCAGGAGGTTGTCGATGCGGCCGCCATAGAAGCCCGAGACCAGCCCGACCGTAACGCCGAGCCCCATCGAGACGATCACCGCCGCGATGCCGATCAGCAGCGAGACGCGCGTGCCGTACAGAATGGCCGACAACACATCGCGTCCCTGCGGGTCCGTGCCAAGCAGAAACGGCCACTCCCCGCCGGCCTGCCAGATCGGCGGGATCTCGGCCTTGTCGATGAAGACCTGAGCGAGATCATGCGGGTTCTGCGGCGCGATCAGGGGCGCGAGAAACGCGGTCGCGATCAGCAGCACCAGCACCAGCGTCGAAAGCCAGGCCGCGGGAGTGCGGCAGAAGCTCCAGCCGATATCGCTGTCGAGGAAGCGGCGCAGGCGGCCGGGCTTGGCAGTGGCATCAACGGGCATTGGCGGCTCCCGAAATCGCATCTTCGCGCAGCCTCGGATCGACATAGGCGTAGAGCAGGTCGACCAGCGCGTTCAGTGACACGAAGATGAAGGAGACGACGATCAGATAGGCCGCCATCACCGGGATATCGACGAAGGTCACGGCCTGGACGAAGAGCATGCCCATGCCCGGCCATTGGAAGACGGTTTCGGTCACCAGCGCGAAGGCGATCAGGTTGCCGATCTGCAGACCGGTCACCGTGATCACCGGCATCAGGCAGTTGCGCAGCGCATGGCGGAAATTCACCGCGCGAGCCGGCAGGCCCCGCGCCCGGGCGAAGCGGATGAAATCGGTGCGCATCGTCTCCAGCATCTCGGCCCGCACCAGCCGCATCACCAGCGTGATCTGGAAGAGCGAGAGCGTGATGCCCGGCAGGATCAGCGCCCGCCGGCCGGACGGCGTCAGGAAACCTGTGCTCCACCAGCCGATCTGCACCACCTCGCCGCGGCCGAAGGCCGGCAGCCATTGCAGCGTCACCGAGAAGAGCAGGATGAACAGGATGCCGAGCGCAAAGCTTGGCAGGGAGACGCCGAGCACAGAGACGAATTGCAGCGACTTGGCGAGCAGGCTGTCACGTCTGATCGCCGTGTAGACGCCGAGCGGAATCCCGACTGCGAGCGACAGGAAGGTCGCCACCAGCACCAGTTCGAAAGTGGCCGGGAAGCGCTCCGTGATCAGCGTGAAAACATCCTGCTGATTGCGATAGGAGATGCCGAAATCGCCGCGCGCCGCGTTGCCGACAAAGGTCGCAAATTGCAGGACGAAGCCCCGGTCGAGACCGAGCCGCACGCGCAACTCGTCGCGCTGCGCCTGGCTCGCCTGCTCGTTCAGCATCAGCTCGACGGGGTCGCCGACGAAGCGAAAGATCAGGAAGGCGAGGAAGGCGACGGCGAGCATCACGCCAGCCGCGTTCAGCAGTCGTTTCAGCAGGAAAGCCGGCATCGTCCCCTCCGGTCACAATGGGCCGGGAGCGCCTAAACGCTCCCGGTCGGTCGATGCGGTTCAGCTTACTTCAGCATCGTCAGCCACAGGCGCGGCTTGTTGTCGGAGGCCTGCACGGTCGAGGTCACCGTGTTGCGCATCGCCCACGCCATCGGCTGCTGATGCAGCGGAATGAAGAGATGCTCTGCCTTGGCGATCTTGAGCGCCTCCATCATCATCGGGATGCGCTTGCTGTTGTCGAGTTCGACGCCGGCCTTGTCGATCAGCGCATCGATGCGCGGATCGCCCCAGTTGCCCCAGTTGAACACGCCGCCCGTGCCGCTCTTCGAGCGCAGCACCTGCACCAGCAGCGAGTAGGCGTCGATCATAGGCTCATTGGCCCAGCCAAAGGAGATCACGTCGAAATCGCCCTTGACGCGTTTCGGTGTCTGCTGGCTGCGCGGGGCGAGGCTGAGATTGGGCTTCAGGCCGGCGCGCGACCACATCGAAGCGACCGCCTGGCAGAACTCCTCCTCGTTGACCAGGCTGTCGGCCTGACAATTGAACTGGAAGGAGAAGCCGTTGGGATAACCGGCGGCCGCCAGCAGCTTCTTGGCCCCCTCGAGATCGAAGGGCAGGCGCACATCCTGGGACGGCTCGTAGCCTGGGATCGCCGGAGCGACCAGCGCGCCGGTATTGCGCGAGAGGCCGCGCATGGCCCGCTTCTGGACGGCATCGATGTCGATCGCGCGATAGAGCGCCTCACGGACCCGGATATCCTTGAAGGGGTTCTTGTCCTTCACATCGCTCTCGAACAGCGCATCCTTCAGATTGAGGGCGAAGAAGACCGAGCGCAGCTCGTTGGTCTGCAGGACCTTGACGTCGGGCGAAGCCGCGAGCCGCGGCAGATCCTGCAAGGGCGCGACATTGGTGAAGTCGATCTCGCCGGAGAGCAACGCGGCGACACGGGTCGAGGCCGAGGTGATCGGCGTGAACTCGATGACGTCGATATTGTGCTGCGGCTTGTCCCACCAGGTCGGGTTCTTGATGAAGATCGTCTTGGCGTCGGCGCGGCGGCTTTCGACCTTGAACGGGCCGGTGCCGTTGGTGTTGTCGGTTGCGTAGCCCTTGATACCCTTGCCGGAATCGGTCGGGAGCGAGGTGTTGTTCGCCTCCATCCACTCCTTGTCGAAGATGAAGATGTTGGTGAGGTCGTTCAGCAGCAGCGGATACGGGCCGTTGACCTCGATCTCGACGGTATAGTCGTCGATCTTCTTGGCGCTCTTGTAGGCCGGCAGATTACCCTTGAGCGGCGAGGTGTCATGCGTGACGCGGTCGAGCGAGGCGATCACGTCGTCAGCGGTGAAGGGGTTGCCATTGTGGAACTTCACACCCTGACGCAGCTTGAAGCGCCAGACCGTGGGGGAGACCGTCTCCCATGATTCCGCCAGGGCCGGCTCGATCTTGAGATCGCCGGTGTAGCGCACCAGCCCCTCATAGACATGATTGAGCACGGAGAGCGTGAACGTCTCGCCGTAGGAATAGGGGTCGAGCGAGGCGATCTCGCGCGACGCGCCCCATTTCAGGGTCTTCGCCTCAGCCGCGCCGTTCAGCGCCAGAGCCGCGACAGCCGCCAACAACCAGTGCTTCTTCATCGATCTCTCCTCTCGATGAACCTGCGGCGCATCTTTGGCGCTCGGTCAGGCTCGGTGCCCCTCGTGAATGCCCAATCCCGCGCCACCCTGGCACTTTGTGCAGCATCTCGTGCGCAATCAACAATCAATATTGCATACGATAGAGATATCGTATTGTATACGATTATCGCAGACAAGGGGAAACTGGAGTGGAGCGGGATCCCGTGACATGGAGTGAGGCTGAGACGGCCGAGCCAGAGCGGAGACGCACCATGCCGACGGAACCCCGCCCTCATGGATTGCGTGCGCAATCCGTGTACAAGGCGCTGCGACGCGCGATCATCGAGCAGGCGTTGCGGCCTGGCATGAAGCTTCCCGAAGACTCGATCGGCGAACAGCTCGGTGTCAGCCGTACGCTGGTGCGCGAGGCCTTCGGGCGGCTCGCCGTCGAGGGCCTGGTCGAGCTCAAGCCCAATCGCGGCGCCTCGGTCGCCTATCCCACCCTGGAAGAAGCCCGCGACGTCTTCGACGTCCGCCGCAGCCTTGAACGGTTGGTCGCCGAGACCCTTGCCGGCCGGCTCACTCCGGCGCAGATCACCGAACTTGAGCACCATGTCCGGCAGGAGGAAGCCGCACATGGACAGGACGGGCCGGAATCAATCCGGCTCTCTGGCGATTTCCACATCCGGCTCGCCGAGATGACCGGGAACGTCCTGCTGCTGCGCTATATCCAGGAGCTGAGCTCGCGCTGCTCGCTGGTTCTGGCGATCTACGGCCGTCCGCATTCGTCGGAATGCGCCGTCTCGGAGCACAGGCAGCTGATCGAGGCGCTGAAGCGCGGCGATGCGAAGCAGGCCGCCGAGCTGATGGATCATCATCTGCAGGCCGTGGTCACGCGCGCCCTGCTCACTCCCCGGGCGGAGCGCGACATCCGCGACCTGCTCGCCCCCTACGCATTGAGCGAAGGACTGACTCCCCCATGACCGCTCAGCCGCGCGTCCAGCCCAAGTCCGACACCCAGCCCTCGATCGTCACCTTCGATTTCGCGTCGCTCACGCCACGCGAGCGCTACAAGCTCCTGATCGGCGCGGTCGTGCCACGCCCGATCGCGCTGGTGACGACGGTCGATGCGCAGGGCGTCGTCAACGCCGCGCCGTTCAGCTTCTTCAACTGCCTTTCGGCCGATCCCGCGATCCTGGCCCTTGGCGTCGAGTATCGCCCGACAGGGGGCCAGAAGGATACCGGTCGCAATGTCCGCGATACCCTCGCCTTCACCGTGAACATCGTCTCTGACGCGCTCATTGCCGGCATGAATGTCTGCGCGGTGCCTTTTGCGCCGGGCATCGACGAATTGCGCGAAGCGGGGCTCGATGCCCTGCCGGGCGTCAAAGTGCCCTGCCCCTGGATCGGTCAGGCACCCGCCGCCTTCGAATGTCGCCACCACACCACGCTCGGCATCGGCAACTCCCGAGAGATCATCCTCGGCGAAGTCGTCTACGCCCATTTCCGGGCCGACATCGTCGACGAACGGCTCCATGTCGACCCGGTCGGGCTCGACGCCATCGGCCGAATGGGCGGTCATGGCTATGCCACGACCCGCGACTATTTCGACCTGCCCACGATGTCGGTCGACACCTGGACCCAGCGCCCGGAAGAGGCGAACCGGCGCACGTC